>SLPT01000105.1 GCA_007131845.1 Desulfobacteraceae bacterium
TCGAGGCTTTGGGTCCGGTCCGTCTTTCGGATGTGGAAAAGGCCCAGCAGAGCATTGTCAAGATCGCGCTCCGCCTGGAAGAGGAAGGGCAGGTGGTCATGCCCAAGGGCGGCCAGGAAACCCTGGTATAAACACTGTAACAATCCGACGGCTTTGTAAAAAGCCCAAGATCAAGGCTTGCCGGGTTTCGAAGAATACAGCGTACTTAGCGTACGTGTATGTCTACAAGGCGTAAGCCGCAAATTCTGAGAAATTGCGCGTAACGCAGATATTAAACTTTTTACGAAGCTGTCAACCTTGATGCACCCGTAAAAAGTCTCATCCGACGGCTTTGTAAAAAGCCCAAGATCAAGGCTTGCGCAATTTCGAAGAATGCAGCGTACTTGGCGTACGTGAAATTCTGAGAAATTGCGCGTAACGCAGATATTGGGCTTTTTACGAAGCCGTCAAGACCTGGGAGAAAAATATTGCTGAAAGGCGTTGTTATGTCGTACAACCAAGGCAAGTCATTCTGCCCCACCCGCCAAAGGATGTGACTGTAATATACCACTCGATGTATTGCAATCAAACTTGACGGCTTTGTAAAAGCAATCCACGGAAAGAACCATGAACACGAAAAATGTCATTTTTACAGCCGATGAATTCCGTTTGAACGGAACCCTTCACATACCGGAGCACGAAATTGATGCCGGTTCCATGCCGATCGTTGTTGGATCCCACGGACTGCTGAGCAATGGGGATTCTCCCAAGCAGATAGCACTGGCTGAAAAGCTGAACCAGGCGGGCATTGCCTATTTCCGGTTCGACCACCGCGGGCGGGGAGAAAGCGAGGGCCGGTTTTCGGATGTCTCGACCTTTGCCGGACGTATCAAGGACATGAATGCCGCAATCGCTGCGGCCCGGACCCATTCCGGCGCAGGCGGCCCCCTGGGGCTGTTCGGAAGCTCCATGGGCGGGGCCGTGTGCCTGGGCGTTGCGGACCGCTTCATTATCCGGGCCATGGTCACCCTGGCCGCGCCGGTCCGCCTGGAAGCCATCCGGGTACCGCCGGATATTGCCGATGACCCCCTGTTCGGGGACATGAAACCGGAGCAGCTCGCCTTCGATGTCGCTCCATTGCTCGAACATGCAGGCGGCATCCTGATTTTTCACGGAGATGCCGACGAGGTGGTTTCGTTTTCCAACGCCATGGAAATTCATGAAAAAGCAAGCCCGCCAAAACAGATTGTCCGCTTTTCCGGCGGTGACCATGCCATAAGCGACTCCCGATATCAACAGCAGTTCATCGAACAAGCCGCCGACTGGTTCATATCCCGCCTGCTTTCGTAAATTACGCCAAGTACCTGTATTTCAAGAATCACGCAATCCTTGCTCCTTTTTAAGTTTAAATCCCTATTACAGGTCATGCCGGCAAAAATCGGCATTTCTTACTTCGGAATCAGTCCACCAGAAAAATTTTTTCTTTTCGCTAAAGAAAACGATTCATCCAGTCGATTCGCGAGGCAGAAGCTCATTTGTTGAAGCTTCGGATGATCCGTGCCCGTTTTTATTTTCGATTTTCCGGCTGCAATTGCCGCGATACGCAACACTGTTTATGATCAGCCCCATGGTTCATGAAAAAGCTTGACTTTAGTACTTTCCGGCTGTTTTACTATGCCTTGCCAATGCTTTACTATGTCTTGGTCTTGCCAACACGAAAAGCAACCGATTCTAATCGGACAACTCTCACAATCAGGAGAAAATGTTATGAAACTGCTAAACTATGCCCATGGGCTTTCAGGACGATCTTTTCCGGTGATCATTCTGACATGCCTTCTACTGTTGGTTCTTTCCGCGTGCAACCTCTACGAATCCGCGGAAAACAGGAGCAGTGACAAGGCAAAAAAGGAAAAAGCCGCGATATACATCGACAACGGAGACTACGACAAGGCCTTTGACATTTTGAACAAAATGTATCTCAAAGACCAAACCACAACCGATGCAAGGCTTCTTCAGCTTCTCAGCAATGCATCTTCAGGGAAAATCGGCCTTGATACCTTCAATATCCTGGAAGTAGCGGATGATCTTGCTGACGGGGATACCAGCGGCGGCATAGACCTGGTTGGAAAAGTACTTGGAAACGAACAGGGCTTCCTGACAAAGTCCGACATAGAGGACAAGCTCTTCGAACTCCAGGGAACAGCCATTCCAGTGCTCGAACAAATCGGAGAAAAGATGACGGAAGACCACCATGCCCAGTTGGGACTGTTAAGTATCATCGATACTGTTTTGACAGTGGGTGAAATCATCATGGAAGATAAGGCGCGCGATAACATTGAACTCACCGAGGAAGGAATCAAGAACCTTTACGGTGACAGCGGGTTCGAGAAAGATCACGACACGGAATTTCAAGAATTTGTTCGTGACAAGGCCGACAATCTCAACGAAAACATCCGCAGGATTGAAAAATCGATTGATGCAATTGCCAGCCTTTCAGGCGCAACGGAAGCAAAAGACAACGATCTCTCCGAAATATTCGACGAGTTCCTGGAAGAAACCACGGATCTCGTTTTGGTGGAGGGACAATGGGAGCGGCAGATCACTTATGAAAGCCTGGATCGATATATCAGAAGCTTGTAACAAGCTAACGCATATCTCAAAAACTAAATCACAGTAGAAAATATAATATTATATAAATTTGGAGACCCCAGTGAAAATATATATTCAATCCGGATTTTCCGGCTCGACCAGATTCCTTTGCGTTGCGTTTCTGGCTGCCTTGTTCTTTTTCGGCACTCCGGCTGAATCAAAAGCGATCCTATACGAAGGCATCCGACCGCTTGGCATGGGCAACGCCTTCACGGCGGTGGCGGATGACGAGAACGCCGTGTTCTATAACCCAGCCGGTCTCTCCTATATCTCTTCCTTTAGCATCGGGGTGTTGAACCCCCGGATCGGCATTGCCACCGACTCCCTTGATCTGATCGACGACGCCGGCGACACGGACTTCGACGTCACTGCGGAAGTCGCCAATCTGCTCAGGGAATATACCGGAAAACCCCAGCATGTAAGCCTCGGGCTGTTTCCTCACATGGGGCTCAACCTGTTCGAATCGGGCGTGCTGTTCGGGGTGCTGAGCCAGGTGAGCGCGGACATCGAGATCCGCAACCCCACCTGGCCGGAAAGCTACGTCCACCTGAACGCGGATGTGGCTCCGGTCGTGGGCGCCGGCCTCAGGATACCCACCGTGGATGGGCTCCGCATCGGCGCGGCCATGAAATACCTCTACCGCAACAGCCTCAACGAGATGTACACCCCGGCACAGATTGCAGCCGATGATTTCGAAGACATCATTGAAGACGACCTCCATACCGGAAGCGGTTTTTCCATCGATATCGGCGCCATTTACGAGATGCCGGAGCTGATTCCCTTTGTGGACAACACCCGCTTCGGCCTTGCCGCCCTCAATGTTCCGGATATGTCCATGGGCAGCGCAACCAAGGTCAAGCACCAGGTCAATGCAGGCATGGCCGTGGAAAAAACCCTGCTGCCCTGGTGCAGCGTCGTCGGTGCATTCGATATTCACGACATCACCTACAGTGCCATAGACGGAAGCCAGCTCTCCAGGCGGATTCACATGGGCGCGGAGCTTCGGATGCCCGTCGTATCATTTCGGACCGGCGTAAACGACGGCTATCTGTCCGCGGGCGGCACTTTAGACCTGAAGGTTTTCAAGCTGGATCTCGCCACCTACGCCATAGAGCAAGGAGCCTACGCCGGCCAGAAAGACGACCGGCGCTACGTTGCCCAGATCTTTTTCGGATGGTAGACCATTTTTTTACGGGGCCCTTCCGGAAAAATATTTTCAACAAATGCTTGACAAAGCCTGTTTGTTGCTGGTAATGATCATAAACCTTGCTCAGCGGAGTCAAAATTTCCGAATACTTGAGTAATGATACCCAAATGATCGCTTTGTCCGGCGAGCCGCATTGCCATGGCGGATGAAAGCATCCGGATGGCTAATTTCCGGGCAGAGCACAAGCAAACAGCATAGAGCAAAACAGAGTATACATAAATGATATCCAGGCTCATCATTGTCAACCTTATTATTGTACTTATTGTTCCCGTACCGGGCGTAGGTTACGTCCTTTGGGAGCCGCGGGGTTGATGATGACGCAGCGCAAATCATAAGAATTCATATTTCTTCTTAAAAACCGTTATCAGCCCCGCAAGCTGGTAGCGGTTTTTTTGTTTGAACCGTAAAACCAGCCATTAACCATACGGAAACCACACGGAGGGATTCGATGAAAAGTGATATCGCAAAAGAAGGCGTCGGCAGGGCGCCGCACAGAGCGCTTTTAAAGGCCGCCGGCTATACCGACGACGAAATCCGCCGACCGCTCATCGGTGTGGCCAACTCCTACAACAGCATCGTTCCCGGCCACACGGAACTAAACAAGATCACAGAAGCAGTCAAGGCCGGTATCTACATGGCGGGCGGCACGCCGGTCGAATTCGGCGTCATCGGCGTATGCGACGGCATCGCCATGGGGCACGAAGGAATGAAATATTCATTAGGCAGCCGCGAAATCATCGCCGACTCCATCGAAACCATGGCGACTGCCCATGCCCTGGACGCCATGGTCATGATCCCCAACTGCGACAAGATCGTACCCGGCATGCTCATGGCCGCGGCCCGCATGGACCTGCCGGCCATTTTCATCAGCGGCGGCCCCATGCTGGCCGGCCGGAGTCCGTCGGATCCCTCCGCGAAAGTCGACCTGATATCGGTTTTCGAATCCGTGGGCAAGGTTCGCTCCGGAAAGATGACCGAAGAGGAGCTGTGCGAGATTGAAAACGCCGCTTGCCCCACATGCGGATCGTGCGCAGGCATGTTCACCGCAAACTCCATGAACTGCCTCACGGAAGCGATCGGTCTGGGACTCCCCGGAAACGGCACCATCCCTGCTGTCATGTCCGCCCGGGTCCGTCTGGCCAAGGACGCCGGCATGCGGATTCTGGATCTCCATGAAAAGGGGATCACCCCCTCGAAAATCCTCACGAAGGATGCCTTTGAAAATGCCTTGTGCGTCGATATGGCCATGGGATGCTCCACCAACACGGTACTGCACCTGGCAGCCCTCGCTCATGAAGCCGGCATGCCCCTGGCGCTGGACATGATCAATACCGTCAGCGACCGGATTCCGCATCTGTGTTCCCTTTCGCCTGGCGGGAAGCACCACATCGAAGACCTCAACCATGCCGGCGGCATTTACGCCGTGATGAAAACGCTTCTGGACGCCGGGTTCATCCACGGGGACTGTCTCACGGTGACCGGTAAAACGGTCGCGGAAAACGCCCTTGCAGTCAGGGCAAACGATATCGGAGTAATCCGCCCTGTAAGCGATCCGTATCATAAAAGCGGAGGCCTTGCGGTCCTTTTCGGCAATCTCGCCCCGTCCGGATGCGTGGTAAAGCAGTCGGCCGTTGTCGATGAAATGCTCGTCCATGAAGGACCGGCCCGGGTCTTCGAATCCGAGGAGGAAGCCTCCGAGGCGATTCTTTCCGGACGAATCAACAAGGGGGACGTGGTGGTCATCCGCTGCGAAGGCCCCATGGGCGGCCCCGGGATGCGCGAAATGCTTACGCCCACCTCCGCAATCGCCGGCATGGGGCTTGACGGCCATGTCGCCCTGATCACCGACGGCCGGTTCTCCGGCGGCACCCGGGGGGCGGCCATCGGCCACGTATCGCCGGAAGCCATGCAGAAAGGCCCCATTGCCGTGGTCCACGAGGGAGACCGGATCGCAATCGATATTCCCGGCAAAACCATAACGCTTCAGGTTCCGGCAGAAGAAATCGAAAAACGGCTTGCCGATTGGAAGCAGCCGGCACCCAAAATCACCAGAGGCTACATGGCCCGGTATGCCAGACATGTAACGTCCGCGGACAAGGGGGCGGTGCTGGAATAGCGCCGGGAAAATCATCTGTCTGGATCAATTCAAATATGTTACAGCACACCGCAAAGGATAACCGATCATGAAGCTCAAAGGCGCACAGATTCTGATGGAAATGCTCAGGGAAGAAGGCGTGGACGCCATCTTCGGATATCCGGGGGGAGCCGTCCTGGATATTTATGACGCCCTCATGGATACGGATCTCAACCACATCCTGGTCCGGCATGAACAAGGGGCCGTCCACGCGGCAGACGGCTATGCACGGGCCTCCGGCAAGGTGGGGGTGTGCCTGGTGACATCCGGGCCGGGAGCGACCAACACGGTGACCGGCATCGCCTCGGCATACACGGACTCCATCCCGGTCGTAATCTTCACCGGCCAGGTGCCGACCCATCTCATCGGAAACGATGCATTTCAGGAAGTCGATATCGTCGGGATCACCCGACCGTGCACCAAGCACAACTACCTGGTCAAAGACGTCCGGGACCTGGCCAAAACCGTCAAGGAGGCCTTTCACCTGGCCCGCTCGGGCCGCCCCGGTCCGGTGCTGGTCGATCTGCCCAAGGACGTCATCAACGCCACCACGAACTTCAAGGTGCCCGGCGAAGTCCGGATGCGGACGTACAACCCGACCTACAAACCGAATGTCCGGCAGCTTCAGAAAATCATCGACCTGATCGGAAAGGCGAAAAAACCGGTCCTGTTCAGCGGCGGCGGTGTGAGTTTGTCCAAGGGGCATGAGGAGCTGACCCGGTTTGCGCGGAATGCCAGGATTCCGGTCACCAGCACGCTCATGGGCCTGGGGGGCTTTCCGGGCACGGATGAGCTGTGGCTGGGGATGCTGGGGATGCACGGCACGTTTCGCGCCAACATGGCCATCACCGAATGCGACCTGCTCATTGCCGTAGGCGTCCGCTTCGACGACCGGGTAACGGGAAAGACCGATGAATTCGCTCCCAATGCGAAGATCGTGCAGATCGATATCGACCCCACATCCATCCAGAAAAACGTGCCGGTATCCGTCCCGGTGGTGGGGGACTGCCGGATTTCCCTTTCCATGCTGAACGAACTGCTGGACAAGGTGGATCTCGACGGGGTTGAGGAAAAACGAACGCCCTGGCTCAATCAGATCGCAGACTGGAAGAATACCACCCCCCTGGCATACAAGCAGGAAGACAGGATCAAACCCCAGTATGTCGTGGATACGCTCTATGAACTGACCA
>SLPT01000398.1 GCA_007131845.1 Desulfobacteraceae bacterium
CGGTGTGAAACCGTATACATCTTCCTTGACCTTCCGATTCGCCCGGATTCGACGATTGAGCAGTTGAACCGTTTTCTGCCCCCGGGGCTCGAGACAACAGCCTGCGAACTATCCAGCCGGAAGGAATCCAAAAAACGCCCCGAATACTATACCTACCGTGTTTGCACCGATCCGGCACGGATTGAAAGCAGCGCCATCGACCGGTTCGCTGCTGCAGAAAGCTGGCCCTGCACGGTTTATAGCCGTAAAGCAGGAGAAAAAATCATCGAGATGAAAGAGGCGGTAAAACATATCCGTATCGTCGCTTCCGGGTGCATTGAGATGATCCTTGACAATTCTCCCGGCACCGGGACCCGGCCCGCGCTCGTTTGTGAGCACATCTTCGGACTCGATCCGGAAACGATCGCCGATGCGGCCATTACAAAGACAGCCCGAGGGGCTGAAGCATCGATTAAGCAAGAAAAATAGCCATTTTGCGGAAAAAACAATTTCCTTCCGGGAGCAAATACAATACACTATACCGTTACGGCAATCTATTCAGGACCCATTTTACAGGTTCCATTTGAATCCCGAGCAGAGGCACGTTTTGACTACCAATCGACTGGACTATATGTATAAAGAGCTCGTCATCAATGCCATCGGCCCCGAAATCCGCGTGGCGCTTCTGGAAAACGGGCTGCTTGTCGAACTGTATATCGAACGCCGCGACGAATCTCATATCACCGGCAACATTTACAAGGGACGCATTCAACGGGTTTTGCCCGGCATGCAGGCCGCTTTCGTCGATATCGGGCTCAACCAGGCCGCCTTTATCTACGTTGATGATATCTTCAACGCCCGGAAAGGACCGTCTGATTCCTTCCTGCTCTCCAAGTCCCCCGACGAGGAGGAATCCGAAGACAACTATGAAGAGGAAAGCGCTTCCGACTTTCATAAAAAATCCAAGGATAGTCCCTCCGGAAACGCCACGGTTGAAAAACGCCCCATACAGGAGCTAATCCGTGAAGGCGAGGATATACTCGTCCAGGTGGCCCGCTCCCCTATCGGTACAAAGGGAGCACGTCTGACCACATACCTTTCCGTTCCTGGACGGTTTCTGGTTCTCATGCCCACGGTTGATCACATCGGCATATCCCGGCGGATCCCCGACGAAAATGAACGCCTCCGCCTCAAGGAAATTGTCGAAGAATCCCGCAGCAAACCATACGGCTATATCGTGCGCACTGTAGGGGAGGGCATCAGCCGGGACACCATTGTCAACGAGATGGAATTTCTCGATAACCTCTACGGGGATATTCTCGAACAATACCAATCCGCCCCGTCACCATCCATGCTCCACCAGGAACTGACCATTACGCTCCGAAGCGTCCGGGATCTTCTTGCCCATGAAGCCGATCGGGTAACCATCGACTCGCCCACCGTGTATAAATCAGTGGTGTCTTTCATCAACAAGTTCATGCCCCGCCTGAAAGACTCTGTAAGCCTTTACAGCGGAGAAGAACCCATTTTCGACGCCTACAATCTCGAAGTTGACATCCAGAGGGCCCTGAAAAAGAAAGTGTGGCTCCGGTGCGGGGGGTACATCATCATTGAAAACACGGAAGCGCTTGTCGCCATCGATGTAAATACCGGCAAATTTGTCGGAAAACGCAATTTCGAAGAAACGATTCTTCAGACAAACCTTGAAGCAGTCCGGGAGATTGCCTACCAGATCCGGCTCAGAAACCTTGGCGGCATTATCATCATTGATTTTATCGATATGGAAAGCCGGGCAAACCAGGAAAAGATTTATAATGCGGTAAAGGACATCCTGATAAAAGACAAAGCCAAAACCAATGTACTGGCCATGTCGGATATCGGTCTGATCCAGATGACCCGGAAACGGGTTGTCCGCTCCCTTCCCAAAATGCTCTACGAGCCTTGTTTTTACTGTGAAGGGGAGGGAATGCTTCTTTCCCGGGAATCCATATGCAACAACATCTACCGGGAGGTGGTTCGAAAAGCCCAGGATGCGGCCGCTAATCGTTTTCACCTTCATGTGCACCCGATTATTGCCGAACTGCTGCTTGGGGAAAAAAGTTTTCTGATTTCCATGCTCGAAGCCCAGATTAATTGCCAGATCGGGATCTACCCGGTCTATGATTCTCATATTGAACAATATGAAATAATTGAAATTGACGCTTCTGCATACTCATGAAAAATGAATAGTGCCCGAAGCACGTTGTTACGCACCCGTATGCCTTTTTGAAGCCCGCCGGCACGTAACCTTTCGCATGATTTGACTCTTGACAAAACGCGTTCCGGTGGTATAAAAATATAAATTTTACCAAAATCCAATGCTGAGGGAATCAACCATACATATACCCGTGCCCTTGTATGTATCCCCTTACCAACCGAAAAAAGGGCGCGCCATGACAACCGACTGAAGGTGAATTATGAAACGGACATACCAACCCAGCAGAATCAAGCGTGCAAGAAAACATGGTTTTTTGAAGCGCATGTCGACAAAAAACGGACGACGAGTGATCAACCGCAGACGGGCCAAAGGACGCAAACGCCTGACGGTATAGGCATTCGGGCGGCCAGGGCAGGCTTTTGACATATTGGAGACGGCTATCCGGCATACCCTCACCAAGGCTGACAAACTCCGCAAGCGCCACGAATTCGTCTCTCTTTCACGCTGCGGCAAAAGCGTTTCCGATCGATACTTTATATTGGCATATCAATCCAACCGCATCGGGCATGCCCGCATCGGGATCACTATAACACGTAAAGTCGGAAACGCCGTTGTTCGCAACCGGATCAAGCGCATCGTGCGGGAATTTTTTCGAATGCAGCCATTTCTTAGAGAGAAAAGCATCGATATTAACGTCATTGCCAAAAAACCTGCCACGCGCATTCATTCGGCCAGGGCATTTGCATCCCTGCACATACTTGCTGACCGTATCAGGGAGGGCTGATAGATCAAATACCCGTTTTTAGCCATTATACGAATATACCAACTCGTTGTGTCGCCAATTCTCGGGGCCCACTGCCGGTTTTTTCCGAGTTGCTCGGAGTATGCTCTCGAGTCCATCAACCGGTATGGCGCTTTGAAAGGCTGCTGGCTTTCCCTGAAACGGATTTTGAAATGCCACCCGTTTCACCCGGGTGGCATCGATCCTGTTCCGTGATCGTTTCATTGCGGATACAAGGCAAGTGGGCTAAGGGCTCATGACCGGCGCTTTATGTATACGATTCATCCGTTTTGCGGGGCCTGGCTTTTTCAGTACCCGTACGGAACCAGGAATTTTTCGGCAGGGTCAAGGATGATGCACTCGTCAAAAGTCGCGATCTGACGGCTTTTTAAAAAGTTCAAGATCAAGGCTTGCCGGGTCTCGAAGAATGCAGAGTACCTGTCGTACGTGAAATTCTGACAAATTGCGCGTAACGCAGATATTGGACTTTTACGAAGCCGTCAAGGATGGCGAGGATTTTAAGCGCAGGAATACCGGATCGCCTGGCAACTCTCCGATGCATAATATAATTCTCTATGCCGGCACCAAACCGATTGCAACAATGGCAGACCATGGCTCTTTTCAGGACGCTATCCGGACCCGTTCCTTTCCATCTGCATATACCGATATCACCTGCACCTGGAAGAGGAATCATCCGATACCTGCACGCTTTTCTTCCGCATGCAGCGTTACGCCGCTATATGCAGCGTTTCATCGGATATTTCTGAGGATATTTCTGAGGATGCGCCGGAGGATACGCCCGATACAAGCCTGTCAATGCTACGACGCGTTACGTCCTTCCCTCAATCCGATTATCCCGGTTATCAATGATTCGGTTTATCCGTCCGTTTCTGCTACCAGGACCGTCGTCGTCATTACTACTATGCACTTTCCACGGGAGCTGTAAAACACAATGGAACATTTTAGACTGATTGCTGCAATCGTTCTTTCTCTTGCAGTTTTTCTCATCTATGATCTGGTATTCGTCGACCGGCGCGACATACCGCCGCCGGAAACCCAGCGGGAGGCCGTGGAAGAAACGCGGGATCGGCCGGATATCGACGAAACAAGACCGCAGCCCATATCGGAACGCCCGGATCTACCTGAGCAGACCTTCGAGACCATCACCATTCACACCCCATTGTACGAGGCGGAAATCTCGGAAATGGGTGCCGCCCTCCGACGCCTCGATCTGAATGAATATTTAGAGCACACCGGTCAGGATTCCCCCCGCAAAGCCATGATTCCAAGGGAAAATTCCCTGGGCACGGGCCTTGTCGGAATCAGCGGAACCGAAGAGCCGCTCTACCGCCAAGCGTTTGCTACCGACTTCGAAGGATCGTCGCTCTCGGTCGAAGGGGAACCAGCCACCCTTTCCTTTTTCTGGCAATCAGAGGACGGTCTTGTTCTTGAAAAACGCTATACCTTTCATCCGGATCGCTACAACATCGACATGCGTGTGGTTGTTCGAAACGAATCAGACAGTATCGCCGATCGTGATCTGACTATTCTCATGACCAACCCCCCGCCGCCCGACAAAAGGCGTTTTACTTTTTCCGGGCCCTTTGTTCATGTTGATGGGGATCTGGAAGAAATCGATGTCAAAGACATTGCCGATAACAGCTCATATTCGGGGACCATCGGATTCGCCGGGCTTCAGGATACCTATTTCATGACGACTCTTATCCCTAGGACCCCTGCGGATACGTCGGTTATGCTTGACGAAGACCCATCTTCCGGGATGCTTCGTATCGCCTATCAACAGCCTTTGGATCTTCTCGCCCCCGGCAGCCAGGTTCACCACGATTTTCATTTATTCATGGGGCCCAAGAAATTATCGATTTTGCGCGACTTCGGTCAAGGACTGGACCAGGTTGTCAACTTCGGAATCTTCAGCTTTATTGCCACGCCTGCGCTTTGGCTCATGAATTTCATCCATGACAACGTCATCGCAAACTTTGGTGTTGCCATCATTTTGCTTACCCTGCTGATCAAGGTGATTTTCTGGCCTCTTGGCAATAAAAGCTATAAGTCCATGGCAGAAATGCGGAAGCTTCAGCCTCTTATGATGGAAATCCGTGAAAAGCACAAGGACGATAAGCGCAAGATGAACGAAGAGGTGATGAATCTCTATAAAACATATAAAATCAATCCATTAAGCGGGTGCCTGCCCATGGTGGTCCAGATTCCCGTCTTTATCGCTTTTTACCGGATGCTCTACGAAGCCATCGAACTGCGCCATGCGAATTTCATGCTTTGGATCAACGACCTTTCGGCGCCGGACCGCCTGTTCAACTTCGACATTACCATTCCCATCATGGCGGAGCCTTACGGCATACCCGTGCTTACATTGATTATGGGCGCCTCCATGTTCTTGCAGCAAAAACTGGCGCCACCGCCCGGCGATCCGATGCAGGCCAGGATCATGATGATGCTTCCCATCGTGTTCACGTTCATTTTCATAAACTTTCCATCCGGACTCGTCCTGTACTGGCTGGTAAACAACCTGGTTTCCATTGGGCAGCAGTACCACATTAACCGGAGATTCAGCTAATTCGGAGTCAATCTTATGAGTCAGATCATCGACTTTGAAGATAAAAATGTTGAAAAAGCTATCGAACGTGCCTGCAAGGAACTCAAGGTGTCGCGTGAAAAGCTACGCTACGACATAATATCCTACGGTTCCAGCGGCATCTTTGGCCTCGTAGGAGCCAAAAAGGCGCTTATTCGCGTGACGCCGCCGCAGGATCATGCCCCCGTAAATTCAACCCCTCAAGAAGAAGCCTTCGGCGATATTCCGGAACCAGAAGGCGAATCCGCTGAAAACAACGATGTTGCAGCGCTTGTGGACGAAGCCTTCGGTCCTGAAAAGACCGTAGACGATATAGATCCTGCGGCGAATTTCGCCGAGGATTCAGAGGGAAATCCCGACGTTTCTGCGTTTCCGGAGACAGACTCATCGCCGGATCTGACGGCGGACCCGGAACCCGCTGTACAATGGACCCGCAAATTCCTGGAGTTATCCGCGTCCCTCATTTCTCCGGACACTACCGTTTATCATACGATCGATGATAACACCATCCGGTTTCGATGCCAGGAAGGAGACTCTGCCAGGCTGATCGGCAAAAGAGGACAAACGCTTGATGCCATCCAGCATCTTGTTGATAAGGGCGTGGCCAAGCAATTCGGATCCGGGCTTCATGTCGAAATCGACGTGGAGGGCTATCTTGACCGACGAAAAGCCGAACTGACAGAACTTGCCGACCGGCTTGCAAAAAAAGCCCTCCAAACCCAAAAACCCATGGTGATCAACCGCATCAATTCTCATGATCGCCGGATTGTCCATCTCGCGCTCAAAGAAAACAAAGAAATTCGTACCCAAAGCGCCGGAAACGGAGATTTGCGTAAACTGCTAATCCTTCCCAGAAAAAAGCAGGGAGGAAAAAAGACGCAGAGATCCGATTGAGTTTAAAACACTTTCCCATGGATGCTACTACCATAGCCGCAATTGCGACCCCTGCGGGCACCGGAGGGGTCGGTATTGTCAAAATTTCCGGCCCGAGAGCCATCCTTAGCGCAGCATCCATTTTTGCGCCGGGCCGGCAGTCTTTTTCTTCTCCGCCCTGTTTTGCCGGCACCGCTTTTTTCAAACCCCGAAAAATGCACTACGGCCATATTGTTGATCCGGAGTCCTATCGCGTAATTGACGAAGTGATAGTCGTTGCCATGCCCGGCCCGCAATCGTATACCTGCGAGGATGTCATCGAAATCCAGGCCCATGGCGGAATGGTTGTTCTCCAGGACATCCTTTCGCTTCTGCTGCGACGCGGCCTTCACCTCGCCGATCCTGGAGAATTTACCAAAAGAGCATTTTTAAACGGACGGATCGATCTGGCGCAGGCCGAGGCCGTGATGGATATCGTTTCCGCCCGATCCCGGGCAGCCATTGATATCGCGCAGGGGATGGCATCCGGCCAATTTTCCCTGAGCGTTCGATCCATTCGGAACGCCATTTCTGAAGCATTATCCATTCTTGAAGCTCATATTGATTTTCCTGACGACATGGATGCGTCAATTGACTTTCGCCGAATCCTTGCAATACTTCGAGACGACGTCCAATCTCCGGTCGAAGCGATGCTTTCTTCCTGCGAAAAG
>SLPT01000324.1 GCA_007131845.1 Desulfobacteraceae bacterium
AGAAAATATTTGATTTCCTGTCACGTTGTCTTACATTTGAATCTGTTTACGGTTTTCGTTCAGGCACTAAATAAGATGAACCCGTAAAAAGTCTAGATCCGACGGCTTTGTAAAAAGTTCAAGATCAAGGCTTGCGTGATTTCGAAGAATGCAGCGTACTCGTCGTACGTGAAATTCTGAGAAATCGCGCGTAACGCAGATATTGGGCTTTTTACGAAGTCGTCAAATAAAATCAAGCATGAAAGGAAGGTAAAATATGGCTGAAGGTATCAAGGAAGTCAGCGACGCGACATTCGACCAGGAGGTTATCCAGTCGGAAACCCCCGTTCTCGTGGATTTCTGGGCGCCATGGTGCGGTCCCTGCAAGGCCATTGCGCCGGTATTGGAAGAAATCCACAAGAATTTCGAAGGCCAACTGAAAATTGTCAAGTGCAATGTGGATGACAACCCCTCCACGCCCAGCAGCTTTGGGATCCGGGCGATCCCCACGCTGATTTTCTTCAAGGGGGGCGAAAAGGTGGAACAGATCGTCGGCATGGTGGACAAGGCCAAGCTGGAGCAAACCATCAAAAGCAACCTGTAGCGAGTCGATATGAGCCAAGCCGACTATGATCTGGTGATTATCGGGGCTGGTCCCGGCGGATTGACAGCCGCCCTGTATGCCGCCCGTGCAAGGCTGTCCGTTCTGGTTCTGGAAAAAGTGGCGCCGGGCGGGCAGATACTGGTAACGGACTGGATTGAAAACTATCCCGGGTTCCCCGAGGGGATCAGCGGCCCGGATCTCATGGAGCGGATGCTGGGCCAGGTCAGGCGCTTTGATGTGGAAGTCGAAAGCGGCGAGGTGGTTTCCATGGACCTGGACGGGCCGGTCAAGACGCTTCAGTTGATTGACAAGCGCATCACCACCCGCACAGTCATTATTGCATCGGGATCGTCGCCTAAGACTTTGGGCGTTCCCGGTGAAAACCGGTATATTGGCCGCGGGGTGTCGACATGTGCTACCTGCGACGCCCCGTTTTTCAAAGACGCCGTGGTGGCAGCCGTCGGCGGCGGAGACACGGCCGTTCAGGAAAGCCTTTTCCTGACCCGGTTTGTCCGGAAAGTCTATCTTGTGCACCGGCGCGATGAACTGCGTGCGGTAAAGGTTCTCCAGGAACGCGCCCGGGATAATGAAAAGATCGAGATTCTCTGGGATTCCACGGTGGAGGAAATAAAAGGCGGAGACGAAGGCGTCACTGCGGTGACCATACGGAACTGCAAAACCGGTGACGTCTTGGACATGCCTGTCGAAGGATGCTTCATCTGGGTCGGTACGATCCCGAATACCGGATTCGTCAAGGGGCAGGTGGACCTGGACGAGCAGGGATTCGTCATCACGGATGATCGCCGGAGAACAAACAAGCCCGGCGTTTTTGCGGTGGGCGATGTGCGCAACACACCGCTTCGGCAGGTGGTGACCGCGGCCGGAGATGGTGCCGTGGCAGCCAATGAAGCCATGCTGTATCTTGAAAATCTGTAATTGGCCGGAAATATGAACAGAATATTGTTTGCGATAGTCATAGCGTTTCTGCTGGCGGGGATGGCCGGATGCGCCGGCAAGCAGATCGAAAAAACCGCCCCCCAGCTCGCTGAAGAAGGCGAGCAGTACTTCGAAAAAGGCGATTACCGTCGGGCGGCCGAAAGCTACAAACGCCTCAAGGACTGGTATCCCTACAGCCCTCATGCCAAGCTGGCGCTGCTGCGGGTGGCAGACAGCCACTATCACATGGACCAATACGAAGAGGCGATTTACCATTACGAACAGTATGAGCAGCTCTATCCGAACGATCCCGAGATCCCCTACGTGGTCTACCAGATCGGGCGAAGCCATTTTGATCGTATCAGGACCATTGACCGGACCCAGGTTCCCGCACAAAAAGCCCTGGAGACCTTCGAACGCCTGAAGGCACGCTTCCCCGCCAGTGAATATGCGGAAAAAGTGGATCCAAAGATCGATAAATGCCTGGAAAATATTGCCGGCCATGACGTTTATATCGGCCGCTTCTATTTCCGCTCAGGGCATTATGCCGCGGCCGTCAACCGTTTCGAACGGGTGGTCAACCGATACCCGGATCACCTGACGGTATACGGGGAGGCATCCGAGTATCTCGCCATGGCCCGAAAGAAGCTGGAGGAACAAGAGGAAGTACCGGATCTGCCGGCTGAAGCCACTCAAAGATCGGGTCCCGATGCCCCCGCGCCCGATACTTCTGCGGAGGATACGCCGGATACCGTTCCCGCTCCGTCTCCTGCACCGGCTCCGACGCCCGGTCCGGGATTGTAAAAAAACACTTTACAACCAGGAAAAAAAGAGGCATAAATAGCTGTTTGTGCATGGGGATAAATATTCTTCCGATCAAGGCTTTTGTAATATCGAAGAATGCAGCGGGCTTAGACGTGAAATTTTGAGAAATCGCGTAAGCCTTGATCTTGAACTTTTAACAAAGCCGTCAGATCGCGACTTTCTACGCGTGCATCAAAGTAAGGACAATTTTTATATCGGCGGGTAGTAACGGATACTGCAAGGAGAGAACAAAATGGCCAGAGTTTGTGAACTGTGCGGGAAAAAACCAATGGTGGGCTCGAACGTCAGCCACGCCCATAATGTGACCAAGCGGCGCTTCAATCCCAACCTGCAGCGGGTGCGCGCCGTAAGAAACGGCACTGTCAAACGGATCAATGTCTGCACGAGCTGCATTCGTACGGGCCTGGTGACCAAGGCGCCATAGGGGGCGCCATAAGGGATTTTATCGTTTCACGGCAGGATCCTGCCCACGCCTACGTGTAACGCATCCGCGACCCTTTTTTTCGGAATCGTAATCGGGATCGAAAGTCAAACGATTACGGTTCCGATTATTTGATGGACTCGTAAAAAGTCGCGGTCCGACGGCTTTGAAAAAAGACCAGGATCACGGCTCTGTCAATCCCTCTTCACATCGCTGATCACCGGCACTTTTTTAAGCCCGGCAATCACCTGCTCGACGTGCTCGATGTCGTTTACGATAATTGTAAAGTGGACGAGAACGACATTATTGTCGCGATGTTCCATGTTCACTTCGCTGATGTTGGCGTTGGCCCGGCTGATGGCGGTCGATATGTCTGCCAAAAGGCCCACCTGATCGTAGCCCGAAACCGTTAGAGACGCCGGAAACATATCGTTACCGGCGGTTTTCCACTCCACCTCGATGCGTCTTTCCGGGTCCATTTTCACCGCATTGATGCAGCTACTGCGATGGACCGTAACCCCCTGCCCGTGAGTAATGTAGCCGGTGATGGAATCACCGGGGACGGGGTGGCAGCACTTGGCGAAACGGATCAGGATATCCTCCATCCCCTGCACCACGACCCCGTCTCCCTTGTCCTTGCGTTTTTTTACCTCCTGCCGCGACAGGGCCTTTTCAATGAGGCTGGGCTCCTTTTTTTCCTTCTGATCAGGGTCGAACCGGCGCACAACCTGAAGGGGGGTCACTTTTCCGATTCCAACGCTGGCGATAAGATCCTCCACCGTTTTGAACCCGAATTCTTCGGCAACCTTTTCCATGCGCGAGGTGTTGACCAGCGCGCTGAAGTTGAGCTTGCTGCGCCTGAACGCCTTTTCGCACATTTCCCGTCCCAGCGACAGGCTCCGTTCCTTTTCCTGCTTGCGGGTATGCTGGCGGATGCGGGATTTGGCCTTGACCGTCTTGGCAAAATTGATCCAGTCCCGGCTGGGCAGGCTTCCCTTCGTGGTGATGATCTCCACGATGTCGCCGCTTTTGAGCTGGTATGCCAGGGGTACGAGCCGCCCGTTGACCCGTGCACCGGTGCACTCGTTTCCCACCTCGGTATGGATCAGAAAGGCGAAGTCGATCGGCGTGGCGCCTTTCGGAAGGGACTTGACCTCCCCGGTGGGAGTGAATACGAACACCTCGTCCGGGTACAAATCGATGCGCACGTTTTCCAGAAACTCCTCCGGGTCCCGGAAGCTTTTCTGATTTTCCACCAGGTTGTGAATCCATCCCAGCGTTTTGTCGGTATTGACGTTCGGGGTGGTTCCTTCCTTGTAGCTCCAGTGGGCCGCAATGCCGTAATTGGCAACGTGGTCCATCTCCCGGGTCCGGATCTGGATCTCCATTCGCTCACCATAAGGGCCGATCACGGTGGTATGCAGGGACTGGTACATGTTGGGCTTTGGTACGGCAATATAGTCCTTGAATTTTTTGGGTATCGGCTTCCACTGGCTGTGGATGGTGCCCAGGGCGCTGTAGCATTCTGCAAGGGAGTCCACGATGATCCGGAATGCAATGATGTCGTAGACCTCCTCGAAATCGAGGTCCTGCATCTGCATTTTATAATAAATGCTGTAATAGTGTTTGTAACGGCCCAGTACTTCGCATGGAATGCCCGTGAGTTTCAGTTTCTCTTCGATCATCTGGCGGACGGTGGATACGTATTTCTCTCTTTCGGCCTCGTCCTGCTTGAGATGCCCTTCGATCTGTTTGTATTCCTCCGGCTTGGCGTAGTAAAAGGCGTTTTCTTCCAGCTCCCGCTTGATCCAATAGATACCCAGCCTCGCGGCGATGGGTGCATAGATGTCCAGGGTTTCCTGGGCGATCCATCTGCGCTTGTCGGGAGATTTGTGGTAGTGAAGCGTCTGGATATTATGGAGGCGGTCCGCGAGTTTCACCAGGATCACCCGGATGTCGTCCGCCATGGCCAGAATCATTTTCCGGGTATTTTCCGCCTGCCGGTGTTCATCGGAGGAAAAGGGAAGGGAACTGATCTTGGTGACCCCGGAAACGATGTGGGTTACTTCCTGGCCGAAGGTGTTGTATATTTCATCGAGCGTGCAGTGGGTATCCTCCACCACGTCATGGAGCAGTCCCGCGGCAATGCTGACGGGATCGAGTTTCATTTCGGCCAGGATGTTGGCGGCTTCCAGCGGGTGGGACAGGTATGGCTCACCCGAGAGCCGCAGCTGGCCGGCATGCACCCGGGCTGAAAAAATGTATGCCCGGTCGATGATGTCCACATCCGCGTCTGGGAAATACTCGTAGAGCTTGTCCAGTATGTCGGTGATTCGTATCATTTGCCGTTGTCAGGCCCTCGGTCCGGTTTGTTTGCGCCCCTAATACGCCTTGGCGAACAGGACCCGTTTGCCCGAGGGCTTCCCGCATTCAATGCAGGCGCCCGCCTCCTCATTTCCGTCAAACGGTATGCAGCGGATGGTTACATTGAGCCGGTTTTTGATGGCTTCTTCGCAGTCGCCGTCGCCGCACCAATGGCTGCGCGCAAATCCTCCGTGGATTTCCGGTTTTTCGGGATTTTTGGGTGTAAAAAAGGCCGTAAAGGCTTCCCCGTCATCAATATCCATCGTGTTGGCATCCCGGAAGGCACGGGCTTTTTCAAACAGGTTTTTCTGGATGTCATCCAGGATATCGACCACTTCCTCGGTGAAGCGGTCCCGGGATATGGACCGGCTTTGCTTCCGGTCCATGTCCCGCCTGGCCAGGAAAACGGCGCCGGCTGCCATGTCTTTTGGGCCGATTTCCACGCGCAGGGGGATTCCTTTTTTGATCCAGTCCCAGTTGCGTGCCCCGCCGATGGTTCGGTCGTCGATTTCCACGCGCAGCGGGTTGCCGTGGTAGGAGACTTTTTCCAGGCGTGCGGCAAGCTCCCTCGTGTAGGCCATTATCGCCTCGTTTTCCGCGGGCTTTTTCAAAATGGGCAGCAGCACCACGTGGGCGGGCGCCACGCGCGGCGGCAGAACGACCCCGTTGTCGTCACCGTGGGTCATGATCAGCCCGCCGATGAGCCTGGTGGAGGCTCCCCAGGAGGTGGTCCAGCCGAACTCCTCCTTTTCGTCGGCCGACTGGAAGCGGATGTCGGAGGCTTTGGCGAAATTCTGGCCGAGGAAATGGGATGTTCCTGCCTGAAGGGCCTTTCTGTCCTGCATCATAGCCTCGATGCAGGTAGTGATCACCGCGCCGGGAAATTTCTCCGCATCGGTTTTAGCGCCCGTGTAAACCGGAACGGCCAGGTAATCCTCGGCCATCCGTCGGTATACTTCGAGCATCTGGTAGGTCCGTTCCTCGGCTTCCTTCCGGGTGGCATGAACCGTGTGTCCTTCCTGCCATAAAAATTCACTGGTGCGCAGAAAGATCCGGGTGCGCATCTCCCATCGGACCACGTTGGCCCATTGGTTGATCAGCATGGGAAGATCCCGGTAGCTGCGGATCCACCGGGAAAAGGCATCCCCGATGATGGTCTCGGAGGTGGGCCGTACGATGAGCGGTTCATTGAGACGTCCCGCAGGTACAAGTTTTCCGTCCTCTCCTTTTTCCAGCTTGTGGTGAGTTACCACAGCGCATTCCTTTGCAAAGCCCTCCACATGCTCGGCTTCTTTTTCCAGAAAGCTGACGGGAATGAAAAGCGGAAAATAGGCATTTTTAACGCCTGTTTCCTTAAACATGAAATCAAGGGTGGACTGGATGTTTTCCCATAGGCCGTAACCCCAGGGTTTGATCACCATGCATCCCCGGACGGGAGACAATTCAGCCATTTCGGAAGCCTTGATCACCTGCTGGTACCATTCCGGGTAGTTTTCCTCCCGGGTGGGGGTGATCGCTGTTTGCTGCTGCTTGGTCATGTTGCGGTCCTTGTGTATCGCTATCGGATATCGGTTGATCCGGGCTCTATGACTCGCCCGGTGTTGTTGTATCGAGAGCATAAACCGCCGCAAGGAGTTCCCTGGCCAGGCGGTGCTGCGGTAATTTTTTCACTACTTTTCCTTTTTTGAAAAGGACGCCGCCGTTTTTTCCCCCGGCGATGCCCACGTCTGCGGCGGCCGCTTCCCCGGGACCGTTTACCACGCATCCCATCACGGCGACCTTGATGGGTGCCTGAACGCTCATAAGCGCGGACTCGACTTCGCCGGCTATTGAAAATAAATCAATTTCGCACCGTCCGCAAGTGGGGCAGGAGATAATTTCAGGCCCCCGGCGGCGGATGCCGGTAGCCCGGAGGATTTCATAGCCCACCCGGATCTCCTCCACGGGGTCCCGGGTCAAGGAAACCCGCAGGGTATCGCCGATGCC
>SLPT01000349.1 GCA_007131845.1 Desulfobacteraceae bacterium
AGCCCTCCGAATGGACCAGGGGAATGCTGCTGACCGTTACACGGTTTTTGCCGTTTCGCTTGGAATCATATAAGGCTTTATCGGCCCGGCAGATCAGTTGGGCCTTGTCCGCGGCATGATCCGGAAATGTTGCGGTTCCGATGCTTGCCGTTACATAAAGTGTTTTTTCATCTTTGGAGAGTTGTATACCGGCAATCGCCTCCCGGATTTTTTCGCCCACTTCCGGTGCATCGCCGGCCCCGGTTTCCGGCAGAATTATGGCGAATTCCTCGCCGCCGTAGCGGGCGACAATATCGACGGTTCGCGTATTCTCAACGAGGGTTTCGGCGATGGCCTTCAATACTTCATCCCCCAGGGGGTGTCCATACGTGTCGTTAAAATACTTGAAGTTGTCGATATCGATCATCAGCAGGGAGCAGCTATGGCCATAACGCTTCGCCCTTTGCATCTCCTGTTCCAGCAGAAGCTGGAAGTAGCGGTATACATAAAGCCGGGTGAGGCCGTCCGTGGTGGCCATGTCGAACAGTCGTGCATTTTCGAGCGATACGGCCGCCTGGGCCGTAATGATGTTCAAAAGCTCGATTTGTTTTTCCGTGAAAACATTCGTGCCCAGGTTGTTTTCCATGTAGAGAACCCCTGTTGCAAGGCCCTTGTTCATCAGGGGCATACAGAGAACCGACTTGCAGTTGTTGGACCGGACGTGCCGGTCGTTTTGAAAGGGGCCTTCCCGGGATGCGTCGGCCAGGATTACCGGTTCCTGACTTCGGAACACATACGAGACGATCGCATGGGACAAACCGGGGCATGACTCGAGGGGTACGGGTCGTTCGATGCGTCCGGGACGGGCATCCGGGTCGTGGCCCGCTTCCACGGCAAGGCCGGTATCGTTTTTCAGAACAAGAAACCCTTTTTGCGCGCCTGCATTGGTAACGGACAGGTCCATGACTTTTTCCACCAGGCGGTCCAGGACGATTTCACTCGAAATGGCCCTGGATACTTTCATGACCGTTTCCATATCGAGGCTGCCGGCATATGCCGCCGGAGAAAAGGGCTCTTCCGGAAAGGCGTCCGTTTCGCGTTTTGACGCGGCGTTTCGCAGCACATCCGGGTGCTGCTCCTCCAGGGCCTCCTGCAGGGCCCGGGCCTTGATTCGTCCGAAGCATTCGTGGGATTTTTTCAGGTACAGGGCGGCTTCTTCCCGGACGTCCCGGTCGAGGTAGAACCGGCCAAGTTTTGCACAGGCAACGGCTTCTTCCTGGGTGTAGCCGTGCTGCCGTGCCCCACGGATCGCTTCGTGGTAGAGCTTAAGCGCCTGGTCAAAGCGTCCCCCCCCGCTGTCTGGGCTTATCTCCACGACTGCAGCTTCCACAAGATCGTGTTTGTGGGCGAAGTTTTCGGGGCACAGGCGGGCCCATTTTTTCATCCTGCGCTGGCGCTTGCGGATGTCGGCCAGGATGCGTCGCTTCTGTCTTCCCTGCTTCGTTCTTGCAATTTCGGCAAGGGCCAGGCTGGAGTAGAAGAAGTGCAGGGGCAACAGCAGGGTGCCCACGGGAACCTCGATGTGGCGGTCGAGCGTTCGGGCAGTTTGCCGGGCTTTTTCGTAACGGCCGTGGTGGTAGAAGACCATGAGCTTGTAGAGCAGCGCGAAGCAGAGGCCAAAGATGTTGTTTTCGGCCAAAAGCATTTCGAAATATGCGTTTTCGTCGAAGCCGTCCCCGCTCAGGCTCAGGGGATCACTCGTGCGGCCCATAAGGCATCGTGCAAACTGCCGGTTTTCAGAAAAGCGGGCACTGATGAAGGGGTCGTTGATATGATTCATCAACTTTTCGTATTGTTTCGACTCCTCGAGGATGTCATCGAGGGGGTCGCCGATCATCAGCCGGCAGTCGATGGCTGCATTGACGCCATGGCCTGCAAATATAAGATTTCCCGCATCGAGGCTCATGCGGTAGACCCCCCGGTAGACGTCGAGGTCGTGGCGGGCATGCATTGTCCAATGCTGTATGAAAAATGCGAAAGTGTGGTGGACCTGACCTGCAAGCCTGCGGTTGCCGAGCCGCTCATTGAGCTCGATTGCCATCTTGCCCATTCGGTAGCCGGTTTCATAATCGCCCAGCGTATTCTGGATGATGGCGGCAAGTGCGATAAACGTCGATGAGGAATGCGGAGTAAGTCCTGTTTGCAGGGCTTCGCGGGCTCCGCGCAGGACAATGAAGGCGAATAGTTTTTCATTGGTATAAAAAGCAGGGGTTCCCATGGCGAGCAGAAGATTCGCATGGGCCAGCATCTCGCTGTCTTTTAAGACATCGAGATGGGGGATTGAATCGATAGGTGTTTTCCGGAGAAGCCATTTTACCCGCAGCAGTTCCGTCAGCACCCGAAAGGCGCCGATGTCGGTGGTGGCCCTGATGCCGTAGCGCTCCAAAGCCTGGGTCCCAAGCTCCAGGGCTTCCCGGTAGAAACGCTGGTGGGTATACTGTATGACCATAATGCTGCATGCATTGGCCTTGTCTGCCGGGGTGCGGGCATTGTCCGAGATGATCCCGAAAAGGCGGCCTGCCTCCCCGAAGTCCTGCGTAATATAGCGGCATTCCATCTGGTGGAGATAAAGACCGAAAGCGGTCTTGTATTCCGATTTCCACGCATCGTCCGGCAGGGCATCGATTCCCGCCTGGAAATAGTTTGTTGCCGCGGAAAACGCCGCCGCATCCCGGGCCCGGCGGCCGGCTTCCAGGTTTATCCGGGTAAGAAGGCGCCGTTTTTCTTCGCCGCGCATCAGGGCCTGGCCCAGGTTCAGCTGGTCGGCTGCGAAAAAGATCGGTTTGATGGGTTTTTCGGATGAAAGATGTGCTTCGCCGGCCCATTTCCCCATGCGGTAATGGATCTCTGTGCGCTTATCCGCCGGCATCAGGCGGTAGGCGCTTTCGAGGATCCGGTCGTGGGTGAAATAATACGTTTTCTGCCTGAAAGTAAGATACCCGTCGGCAACAAGCCGGTCGAGAACGGAAAGGATCCTGCCTGCCGACTGGTTCACTGCTGCAAGAAGCGTTTCCATGTCCAGATCGCTTCCGATGCAGGCACACACTGCGATGATGTCCCGTTCCCGCGGCGGAAGCTGCGCCAGCTTCTGCGCCATGAAGTCGAAAACGTTATCCGTAGCCTGGATCCGGCGAATGGCGTCGAAATCGAAGCGCCATTTCCCAGAAGGCTCCATTTCCAGGAGTTTTTCCTCGTAGAGGGTTTTGATGAACTGGTTGACAAACAGGGGATTTCCCAGGGTTTTTTCATGGATGACGGCAGCCAGGGGCCGACAGTCCGGTGCCGGTAGACGGAGCCATTCGGCCAGTATTTCGCTGATGGCATTTTCATCGAGCGGGGAAAGGGAAAGGTGTGCAAGGCGGATGCCGGCCTGTTCGATAATGGCCATGGTCTGCCGAATGTCCCGGTTCGGATTTGTCCCGTCATTGCGCCATGCACCAATGAACAGAAGATACCGGATGCCGCCGTATGCGGTGATGTTTTCAATGAGATCGATGCTGGCGGGGTCCGCCCATTGAAGATCGTCGAGGAATAACACCACGGGATGTTCCTTGTCCGCCAGTGCGGATATAACTTTCCGGGCTACCTTTGTAAGAAGGTTTTTCAGGCCCTCCGGGTCCAGGGTCTGAAGGTCCGGCTGACTGCCGATGACCCGGCGCATACCGGGGAGAATGTCCGTGATGATTTTCCCGTTTTCTCCCACGGCGTCTTGTATTTTTTCAGCCCATCGGTGGATAGTTTCTTCATCACTTGCCAGAATCTCCCCGACCATTGTTTCAAAGGCCCGGGAAAAAGCGCTGTAGGGAACGTTCTTCTCCATCTGATCATATTTGCCGGCAAGGAAGAATCCGCGCCGTCCTGCGACCGTCTGCCCGAGATCCCGGATCAGCGAGGTCTTTCCGATGCCATGTTCGCCGGATACGAAGACCGCCTCCATTTTTCCGGATGCCACCCGCTCAAATGCGTTTTTCAGCATGCGGGTTTCATGGCTTCTTCCTGCCAGTATTCGGGGCATGGTAAACCGAAGGCGGATATCCCTGCTGCCCAGGAGGAAGGTGTCGGTCTTTCTGCCTTGTCTTTCCCGTTTGATCCATTCCAGCAGGTCATTTTTTAGGCCCAGGCCGGTCTGGTACCGTTCCTCCGGATTTTTTGCAAGCAGCTTCGCGATGATCTCCGCCTGGGCGGTGGAGACTGTGTCATCGACAGGGGCGAGGGGTGAGGGCGTCCGTGCAATGTGAGAATAGATGATTTCCATGGGATCGGAAAAGAAAAACGGGGGCGCCCCGGTGATCAGTTCATACAGGATCGCGCCCAGGGAGTAGAGATCCGTTCGCATATCCACCGACCGGTTGATGCGTCCGGTCTGTTCCGGGGAAATATAGGGGAGGATATTTTCGATGACCCACGCGTCGTGGATCCGGTTTCTTGCGCCGCTTACCTCGGAGAGAATGCCGAAGTCCGTGACAAGAAGCCTGCCGCTGGCCTCCTCTCGGTAAATGGTCCCCGGTGTCAGGTTCCGGTGGGCGAGATTGTGTCGATGGATGTTTTCAACGATTTCCGCCATCCGGACGGCGATTTCGTGAAAATCTTCAACCGGCATGGCCCGGGGATGATTCTGGTGAGCGATTTCTTTCAGGGATTTTCCGCGGAAAGCCGCCTCCGCCAAGGCCAGGCAAGGGGGTGCGCCATCCTCGGAAGCGATTTGCCCGATATCGAGGATCCGGTTGACCCCATCGATGCGGGCATCCCGGATAATCCCGTATTCATGGAGAAACCGCGCATTTTCATAGACCGACGGGCCGGGGGCGTCGATGACTTTGATGAGTGCGGGTTCGCCCGTCTGGATTTCTGTTGCGTCATACATGCGGTATTCGGGCGTTTCACCCGTGCAGGCAATATTGTCGAAGCCGGGAAAAGATATCATAACAACACACCATTCCTCCTGCCGGAAACCGCTGTGATCCTCTCTGTGGTCCTGGTCGGTCGCATTCGGGCATGCCGTTTGAGCCTTCGAAGTGAATGCTTAATCATTCGGTTGTTTTTTTGCTTGTTTTCGCCGGGTTTTGTTTCCGTCCCGGCTGCAGGCACCCGGCCGTCCGGATCGTCACCGGTTTCTGCCATCGGCAAGAGCCCGGTCGATTCGTTCCAGAAGCCGGGGTTTTTCATCCGGGAAGCGGTATCCTTCGTAGTCATGGGTAAACAGGAGGCGGCCGGCGGAATCACGCCAGGCGTTGCCGGCATGATCGAAGCAGACCCGGGATGTAACATCCAGCTCGTCAATGGTCAGTCTCAGCTCACGCAGTTGTTCTTTTTCGGTCTGAAGCGCCATTTCTCCCCGGTTACAGGCTTCATGCAGAGGCGTGGAAGGGATCGGACGAAACGGGCGGGACCGGATATAGTGCGGGTTGATGGCGTTTAGCACCGAGGCGGTTCTTTTGGCATGATTCTCCCATCCATCCTTTCCTCCGAGCCCCGGCATCCAGTATTCCGAAAGCTGGAAGCCGGCTTTCACGGCCTTTCGCCCGGCCTTTACGTGATCTTCAGCCGATACGCCCTTGTTGATTGCGGAAAGGAGTTGGTCATCGCCGGTTTCGAGCCCCACGTGAAGGCGGTCGAGGCCGGCTTCGCGTATGGCAAGAAGTTCGGCCTGCTTTTTTTGGGCAATGGTTCTGGAGCGGGCATAGGTGGTGACCCGGGAGATGGCCGGGAAGGACGCGCGCAGGTGGTGAAGCGCCTCCACGAGATCCGGGGTTTTCATGATGATGGAGTTGCCGTCCTGGAGAAATGCCGTTTTTCCGCCGGAAACCAGAAATTCGAAGAGCATGGGGAAGCCGGGCAGATACTGGAGTTCCGGGTGCCGGCGGATCAGTTCGCCGGCGCCGCTGCGGGTGATTTTTCCTTTATTGATCCAGGCTTTTTCGGAAATCTCCTCCAGTTCGTCCCGTATAGACGCCATCTGGTCGATATCCGCGCGGATTTCAGAAACGGGCCGGATTTGGAATTTTTCGGTTTTGTACATGGCGCAAAAGGCGCACCGGTTCCACGGGCAGTTCCGGGTGAAGCGCACCAGAAGGGAGCTGCTCCCTCCCTCGCTCGGAGGTCGGTACATACCGGTTTCAAAGTTGTATACTTCCTTGTTCATCCCCTGTCCTGCTGATTGTATTTCGGTTTTTAATCTCAGCGCCGCATGGGCGCCGTGTGAAGGTGAGATCCCCCGTCGATGATAATGGTTTCGCCGGTCGTCCAGTCCATGCCGCCCACGAGCGCGGCCACGGTTTCCGCGACTGTCCCGGGCGTTGCGGTTTTTCCCAGAGGGGCGATTGACTCGTAATGGGCCTTCATGGCCTCATACACCTTGTCGCCCAGCCCCTTTCGCAGCCATGCGCCGGCCACGAAGCCGGGGCACACCGCGTTGACCCGGATGGTCGGCCCCAGTACCCGTGCAAGCGAGAGGGTCATGGTAACAAGCGCCCCCTTGGATGCGGCATAGGCAATGGAGCTGCCTACCCCGGTGAGCGCGGCAATGGAGCCCATGTTGACGATATGCGCCGCGGGTGCCTGTTTCAGTGCCCCGGCCGCCGCACGGGTCATCTGGTAGGCCCCGACCACATTGATGTCGTAGATGTCCAGAAAATCCTTTCGGTCCAGGCCGTCGAGGTCGTTGTGGTTGCAGAATTTCGTCGTCCCGGCATTGTTGATCAACACGTCCGTGCGGCCGAAGGCCTCCATGGCGGCAGCGGCCAGTTTCCGGCAATCGTCGTCGTCGGCCACGTCGGCCTGGCAGACGATCGTTTTGACACCCAAGGCCCCGCACCGGGCGGCGGTTTTTTCGGCGCCTTCCCGGTTGGCGTTGTAGTTGACGGCTACGTTGCAGCCTCGCGCCGCAAGTGCTTCGGCCACCGCCGCACCGATTCCGGATGATGCCCCTGTGACAATGGCGGCTGTATCATTGAGTTCCATGGTCTGTCGTCTCCTTTTGACTCACG
>SLPT01000348.1 GCA_007131845.1 Desulfobacteraceae bacterium
ATTCTTTCCAGGAGATCTTTTACTTCCGCAAAACCGCTTTCTACAATCAGGCCATCGACAATGCCGCCGTTTCCGGCCGCCAGTTCGATGGCCGGGGCGCTGCCAAGCGATCGGCCCATGATCCACAAGGGGCCTTTATACCCTTTTTCATCCAGAGTGTTCCGGATGTGAGCCAACACGGTATACGCATCGGCAAACAGGTTCGATACCGTGGGAGATCCCGTTGAGATCCCGTAGCCCCGGTAGTCGGCGACAATGAAATTGATACCGCTGGAGAGATAAATCGGACCGATTGTATCATAGTCATGCGCGATTTCACCGTTGCCGTGAAAAAACAGGATGACCGGACTCTCCCGGGCATCCAGGTGCAGGCGGCATCCGATTACGGCATTGTCCGGTGTTTCCACGGCGATCTCGTCCGCCCGGCTGCCATCCGATACAATGGGCGCTTTACGTGGATGGAAAAGGATTTGCAGTATTTCAGGCCGATCCAGTGCCGCAGCCCGGGAAATGACACTTGGCTGTGTCGATTCTGACGTCATGTGGGAACTCCTTATTGAGGCATCTGCCTGATTTGGCTCTTTACTTGCTTGAGCGTTAATCTACCACAATCATACTAAAAAAGCGTATATATTTTTTGCGAAAACAATGATTATTAGAGATTTATACGCTTTTAATTGCGGATTTTCATTTCCATGGGAGAAAACAATTTCGAAATTCCTTGAAATCAGTCATTGTTTTGTTTAAAAATATATTAATTTATATATGCGCTCCGTAGCGTATAGAAAAATCCGAGTGTTTAAAAGGAAATTTTATGCTGTCCCGAATTTTTACCCCAAAAACCGGCACAAACCAAAAGGGGTTCACCCTCATCGAATTAATGGTGGTCATTGTCATATTGAGTGTTCTTGCCGTTTATATGGCGCCCCGACTCATAGGTCGCGATGATCAGGCCAGGCAGCAGCGCGCAAGAATCGATATCGAGGCCCTGGAAACCGCGCTTAAGCTTTATCGGCTGGATACCGGCACCTACCCGACCACGGAGCAGGGGCTCGAATCCCTGGTGGAACAGCCCGAAGGCGTCCGCAACTGGCGGGAAGGGGGATATGTTGACAGAGGAAGGATTCTGAAGGACCCGTGGGGCAACGATTATGTGTATATCAGCCCGGGTAACCACGGAGACTTCGATATACTTTCATATGGTGCCAATGGCCAACCCGGCGGGGAGGGGGTAAATGCAGAAATCAGGAGCTGGGAGCTCGAATAGCCCGGCCGGAACCCAATGCCTTTTCAGATCCTTGAGCC
Source organism: Desulfobacteraceae bacterium (assembly GCA_007131845.1). GTDB lineage: Bacteria > Desulfobacterota > Desulfobacteria > Desulfobacterales > Desulfosalsimonadaceae > B1SED10-16. Next base: position 1,306 of record SLPT01000348.1, read on the forward strand.
GGTGAAACCGATTTTCAAGCCATTGCCATCCACTATTATCCGTTACTTCGAAGCCTGTTTCTTTATATCGGGTACGAATGTTCTGCCTATGCCGGTATGGACCCGGATTTTTCGCAGCCATAGTCCCGGTACGGCCGCACTGCGACTGCTGAAGAATACCCGCGCATTTACGTTAATAGAGATCATTGTCGTGTTAAGCCTTATCGGGACGATGCTGTTTTTCGCCCTGCCCAGGATGGAGGGATTCCGGGAAGGCACAGACCGGCGGGAGGTTTCAAAGTGGATCCTGCTGAATGTCGCGCACCTGAAAAACAAGGCGGTTGAAACACAGACGCAGTATGTGCTGTTTATAGATATGGACACCCATCGTTTCCGGATTGCCATGCAAAAGCCCGCTATCCCTGAGGATTTCCCGGAAGATTCCTCCGGCGAATACGATCATGATCCTTTCGATCCGGACAGCGCCCGGCAGGAGGCCGAAGAACAAACCTTTGAACTGCCGCAAGGATTCCGGCTTACGTCCGTTCATTACTCGGCGGACCATACAGAAACCAGCGGGACTGCGGAAATCCGGTTCCATCCGAAAGGATATTCCGACCAGGCGATCATTCACGTGACGGACCGGCGGAACCGACAGCAATCATACCTTGTGGAAGCGTTTCTTCCGCATGTGACAATCCATGATGAACATATCACGTTCCAGTAACCCGGAAGGTAAGGCGCAAAAGCAGTGCCGTTCAGGCTTTACACTGCTGGAGGTGCTTATTTCCGTTTCGATCGTTGCCATCGTTCTGGTAAGCGCACTCCGCCTGCAGGGACAATCGGTCACCATGAACGAATCCGCCCGGTTTTATTCAACAGCGCCGTTTCTTGCGCAACAAAAAATGGCCGAGGTCCGGTTCGATCCGCAGCGGTTTATGGGAACCGATTCCGGGCGGTTTGACGAAATGCCTGTACAATATTCCTGGCGCGTGGTGGTTGAAAGCCTTATGCTAGGCGGAGTAGAAAATGATGAACTGCCGGTTTACGATGTCACCGTGACGATCCATTCCGCAGTGACGAAAACCAGTTACGTATTGCAAGCCTATTTTCATGCCTTTGATGAAGAGATCTGACACGGTCATGGTCCTGTTTTCCGATACCGCATCCAAACGAAGGACCGCCGGCTTCACCCTGATAGAGATACTGGTTTCCATATCCATCTTTGCGGTGCTGGCAACCATGGTCTACAGCTCTCTCAATGCGGTACTTTCCAGAAACGAGGCCATCAAGGAGGCCGGCAATGTCCATGAAATGGCCAAAAACGCACTCAACCGGATGACCATGGATCTGACGGCCATGTTCGTGGAGCAGTATCCGGAATACCAGGTTCCCGGCATCAATGACCCGCCGGATCCGTACCGGGTACTTGGGGAAGAAGACTATGTACGGGGAAACCTTTCTTCACGGCTTTCGTTTGTATCCACCGAGCACCTGGGTATCTCATCGGATATTGTCTCCGGTCTCGGACGGATCGTATACTATCTGGAGCAGCCCGGAGACAGGCCCGGAGACCGGTTTGCAGACCGGTCCGGCAACGGGGACGGACAGGGCCTGCTGCTGAAACGTTCGGAAAAACCGTTTCCCTACGATATAGATCCGGACAGTCCGTTGGATACGGCTCAGGACCCGGTTCTCTGCGAAGGGATCGAGACTTTCTCACTGACGTTCGTGGATGAAAACGGACAGACCCACAGGGAGTGGAATTCGGATTCGGAGACCTATCGGTTTGCCACGCCCCGGGCCGTTATCATTCATATGAAAGTGGCATCAAACAATGCTGCACACGACTTTACAACCCGGGTGGATATCCCGGTGTACCGGGAGCGTCTTGAAGATATTCGCAGGCAGTAACAAGGGCGTTGCCCTGGTGATTACCCTGGGCGCCATCACCATCATCGTTGCGGTGACCCTGGAAATGAACCGGCAGATGCGACAGTCGGTTTCCGCTGCAGCCGCCACGAGAAATCAGATGACGCTCACGCACATGGCCGGGGCTGGAATCGAAATCGGAAAAGCGATTCTGGCAAAAGAAAGACGGCAAGCCGAGAGCGTTTCCCTTCAGGATGACTGGGCCGATCCCGAAACTATAGAGGCCTATCTCGAACGGATGGCCTTTGACAATGGAACGGTTTCCCTGAAAATCACCGATGAACGAAGCCGGATTCAGTTGAATGCGCTGGTGCGGTTTCCGGAAGGACGGGATTTCAACCCCAACCAGCAGCAGTTGTGGCAGCGTTTTTTCCCGCTTGCCATGGCAGCGGCGGAATTCGGGGATGCAGGGTCTTTTTTCGGCGGTGACGATATTACCCCGGACATGATCATCAATCCGGTGAAGGACTGGCTCGATTCCGGAGATGATGGCGCCATTACCGGGCTGACAGGGGCGGAGGACGATTACTACCAGGCCCTTGATCCCCCATACGGCATTCGCGACGGCCCGTTCAAACATATCAAGGAATTGCTGCGGGTGCGGAATATCAGCGAGGAAATGTTTTACGGGTTCGACATAGACAACTACCTGAGCGTCTTCGGGATGACCCCGGTCGACGGGGACCGCAACCGGTTCACCTATGACGGCAGGATCAATATCAATACCGCTGAAATGCCCGTTGTGGCGGCATTGCTTCCGGAAGGCTATGAATTTCTCGCAGAAGAGCTCATCGCCTTCCGGGAGGAAAAGACAAACGGGGAGTACCTCCATGATCTTTCCCAGCCGGGCTGGTACAAATCGGTACCCGGCCTGGAAGATGCGGAGATAAACCCCGGACTGATAACAACTGAAAGCGACCATTTTCGCATCGAGGCCGTCGCGGAACTCGACGGCGCGAAACTCGGCGCCACTGTCGTCGTCGTGCGTGAACAAGACGAAGAGACGGGCAGGTGGCGCTGCAGGACGCTTCGCTGGAGCTACCAGGATCTATAAGCAGAAAACTCCTTTGCATTGATATTCGCGATGAAGCCGTAACAGCCATCCGGATTTCTTCGGGCTTGAAAACCAATCGCATTGAAAGCCACTGCCGCATCGGCTTCGATCAGGCCCCGGATGACACGGAAAACCGCCTCTTCTGGGCCATCGGAAAAATGGTGGAGGAAACGGGTGCGTCCGGGGCTTCCTGCATCCTGTCGCTCCCTCCGGGTGACGTGGCCTATCGCAATGTAAAGCTGCCCTTCAGGGAACGGAAAAAAATCAGCCAGCTGCTCCCCTTTGAACTGGAATCCGGACTGCCCAGTCCCGTGGAGGAGTTTACCATTGATTTCGCCATTGTTCATAAGGCGGAATTTACGGATATCATCGCGGCATCCGTCAAGACGGAGACCCTGGACGAACTGACCGGAATGCTTCGCCACTTTGGCATCAAAGCCGGATACATCACATCCGCCCCCGTTGCCGAGGCGCTGTGGTACGCCCGGTATGGCATGGCAAAATCCGACGGCTTTTTGTTTCTGGATGTCGATGACGTCTGCGCCACGGCCTGCCTGGTATTTTCCGGCAAGCTGCACCTGGCGAGAACCTTTCGGCTCCCGCGGGGAAATCCGGAAAAAAGAACCGAACGGCTCAAAAAAGAAATCCGCCGGATCACTGCAGCATTTGAAACCATATATGACGATGAATGCCAATTTGATAAGATTCTGCTTTCCTGTACCGACTCCGGCGATTGGGAAGAACAACATGCCCGGCAGATTGGACAGGCGCTGCATGATGCCCTTGATGTGGATGTCCGCGAGGTAACCCTGGCCGAAGACGGCGGCTTTAAAAATCTTCAGTATCCTGAAAACGACCGCTTTGAAAAGCGTCTGTTCAACTCTGCCCTGGGGCTTGCGGGAATCGAAATCGGCGGCATCGCGCCGTTCAACTTCAGCCGGGACCATTTTTTCATCCGGAAACATCTGGAAGAAAACAAAACCGAGCTGGTGGCCACCGGCATATTGTTTTTCATGGTTTTCATCATGATACTGGGCAATGTTGTTGTCCATGCACGGTTTCTGGATCATCAGGTCCGTCAGCTGGATGCCGGGATTGCTGAAATATTCAGGACTACGCTGCCGGATCAATCTATGGGCAACGATCCCGTAAGCCAGATAGAAAGCGAAATCGAAAGGATTCGAAGGCAAAGCGCCCTTGCCGGTGATGCGGCCGAGGATATTGTCAACATTGATATCCTCAATGCCATCAGCCAAAGCATACCTGAAGATATCGACGTGCTGGTAACCGGCATGGTGCGATCCGACGATCACGTGACCATTTCCGGAACCATCGACGGATTCAACGCGGTGGAGGAAGTCAAAAGCCAGCTCGAAACCGTGGCGTTTTTCGAAACAATCACCATCAGTTCCGCCAATATGGACAGCAGCATCAATCGCGTCCGCTTCCGCATCCGCGCGGACCTGGCGGGCTTATAATCCCGGAGTACCGGAGGATTTTGTGAATATCAACCTGAATCGCCGCGAGCGGATAGTTCTCATAGGAGCCGGCATTTTTCTTGCAGTTTTTTTTATTTTCCAGTTGGTCATTGCTCCCGTATTCGAAAGGAGACACAATCTGGAGGCCGAACTGGCGGAAAAAAAACAAACCGCTGCACAGATGCACGAAAAACGCGATGAGTATCGCCAGGTTCGGCAGCGCATGGAAGCGGCGCAAGAGGAATTTTCAGGCCGGCCCGAAAATTTTTCCCTGTTTGCTTTTTTGGAACGGCTGGCGGGCACCAGCGGCATAAAAAATCATATCGCCTACATGCGGCCCAGCACCACGATGGACGATTTTACGGGTCTTACCATTTCCAGGGTGGAGATGCGGCTTGAAGGCATCACGCTGGAAAACCTGGCGGATTATCTTTTTCAGGTGGAAGCATCCGAGAACATGGTGCGTGTCAACCGGCTTTCCATCAATAAATCAGGGGAGCGCGATGGCCCGGTCAACGTGGTGATGCGGGTTGAAACCGCAGAGGCATCCTGAACGGGCAAAGACCGGAAAGCGGGAATCGTTATCCACGCTCAGTTTAGCTAACAGGAAGTACTTTGAACATGAGCAGATTCAAAAAATATCTTGTATACAGCCTCTGTATTTTTGGCGCAACGCTCCTATTCCTCTATATCCTGTTTCCGTCGGATACGGTGAAAGACTATATCGAATACCGGGCCGGATCCGTTGCGCCCGGCATCACCTGCTACATGGAAGACCTGTCGCCGGGCATCCCGCCGGGTCTTTTGCTGTCCAATATATACATCCTGTCGGAGGACGAATCCCTCATACGCTTTGATACCATCCGCCTTTCTCCTGCATGGCGTGCATTTTTATCCATGGAATCGGGCATCCGGATGACCGGGAGTGCAGCGAATGGGGATATCGACGGCACCGTGAGAGTCCGGCGGGGCGGGGATAATCGGATGATGATCGGAGATATTCGCGCCTCATCGATTGACCTGCAGGATCTGTACGCTCTTGAATTGTTTTTCCCGGCCGCGTTTTCAGGTACACTGAGCGCAACGGCCCGGTATGAAACCACAGTCCAGAATATCGACCGGTTCGAGGGCAGCGGCCATGCAACGGTTTCCATCAGCGGGTTTCGGATGGATCCGGATGAATCCATACTCGGTCTTTTGGATCGTCTCGAGTTCTCCACCATGGAAGCCGAGATGACCGTCGA
>SLPT01000034.1 GCA_007131845.1 Desulfobacteraceae bacterium
CTGTGGTCCGGACGATATCGTTACCCCGGTTTCCAAAGAAGACGAGATGATGCGTCAGAGCGTCGGCGGACGCGAAGCACAGCCTTATCCGGCTCCCAAGTCACGATATGGTCCGGGAGACTGGTATCACTATTTATTTAAAGGAAAAGAAAAACAGTATTTCTACAACCATATTCCGGCCCGGAAGCTTAAACGTCGCCTGGAGCCGGATATCTGGAAGAACTACTACCGATTTTGCGTTGTCCGCAACCCCTGGGACCGGGTGATCTCCCAATATTACTGGCGCTTTCGGCATATTCCCGAAGAAAGGCGCCCCTCTCTGGATGAATTTCTGTCCTCACGGCACGTCCGTTCTTTGCAGCGCAAAGGATACGGACTCTACACCATCCGGGGCAAGGTCGAGGTTGATTCTATCTGCCGCTATGAGAGACTGGCCGAAGATCTGGAAACCGTGCGTCGTCGGATCGGTCTTCCCGGACCCCTGATCCTCCCCAAGGCCAAATCCGGGCACCGCAAGGAGAAACGCCATTATCGGGATTTTTTTACCGCCAGGCAACGGGATCGCGTAGCTGATATTTTTGCTGATGAAATCCGGCTTACGGGATATACTTTTTAGTTTTGCCCATCCTTTGCAGTTTCTTGTAATTCGCTTCTATCCGCTTGATATTTTGGCAACTGAGAAATGCCGTACAACGTGCGGACAACGCCGTTGCGCTCATTGGCCCGGCGCAGGTTCTTATTTGCCCGAACCTGCTCAGGGTCCTGATAACCCCGTTTATGGTCCAGATGGATGACAACTGCATTGTAGCGTACATGCCTGGCCCGGATGCCGGCATTTGCCAGCCGGACACCGAACTCCCGGTCCAGGCCGCCCCAGGGCATACGTTCGTCAAACCCGTTGATCATGAGAATATCCTTCAGCCAGGCTGAGCCGTTGGACCCCTTGAACGTGCATCGGGTGGGCGTGAGCCTGTTCAAAAATCGCGCCATTTTCGGCCCTGCCGTTAACTTGGTGTTTTTCCGGTTTTTCTTCAATCCATGGGCCTTAAGCCATTTCAGATCAAAACACCGCCCCGCCAGGATATCTTCTTTTGTGATGGCCATGCTGGTCGACATAGGCAGTTTTTGATAACCCCCTGACAGGAAGCAGCCGGCTTCAGCCTCCCGGGCATGGACAGTCAGAAAATCGTCCCGAGGAATACAGTCGCCATCCGAAAAAACCACATAATCGGCTTCGGCGGCCAGAATCGACTTGTTTAGAATCCGGCATTTCCGAAAGCCTTTGTCTTCCTGCCGGATATGTTTGATATTCAGACCGGTCTGATCGCGTATGGATACGATGCATTGTCTGGTTTCATCGCTTGAACCATCATCGCCGATGATCAGCTCAAAGTCCCGGTGGCGCTGGACGCTGTAGCCCCAGAGTACTTTTTCCAGCCATTCCGGGGCGTTGTAAGTGGATATAATGACAGAGAGTTTCATGCTTTTCAGTTTCGGTATACGCTTAAGTTAATTCAGCGGAATTGTAATCCTGATACGGATCCGGCTCATAGCGGCAGTCGGTCAGGGTAATTAAACAGTGTGAAATCATCCTGATAAAGAAAGCGTACCATCTCAGCGCTTTCAGCGTCATAATAGGCTGATAATTTTGTGCTCGCACCTGTGGCATTGGCCAAAAACGATTTGAAATGCTCCTGCGGAGGGGATCCCTGCACTTTTTCTTCTATCAGGGGTAGAACGCTATCAAGGGATTCGACTTTTCCAATAAGGTCAAACTGATCAAGCGGTAAAAGCAGTAAGGCGCTTTGCGGTGCCCAATGTCCGTTGGAGTAAAGCTTGCCATTTTTTAATGATTGAAGAAATTCCCGGAAGGATGTTCTCCGATTGTCCCGCAGGGCGCGCCGCTCCACCTTGTCGAGATATGCGGACAGCGTTCTGGTATATGGGTTTCGAACCACTGTGAATGTAAACAGCGAGGGAATCTTTTCGACTTCCCGGCCGGATAATTGGGAAGGCGTCCTGAATAGTTTTTTGGCCTCTTTGGAGGGAATCCCTTGTCCGCATTTAATTCGCGCCAGTGTGGTTACAACAGTGGAATTGGCGGCCTTGGGGATCCGATTACAGAAAAAGCCCAGTTCCAAATCAACGCAGCCGCGGGAATCGGCGCTGCTGATCGAAACGCTTCCCTTGAACGGGTATTGCCTGTAGAAGGGAGTAAATGGAATCGTTATCCGGTTTCTGATAAATTTACCGAGTATTCTGTTCATAAATAATGATCAATTCCTTCCTGATGATTTCCAACACAGGAATTATTGGTTTTCCAGGCCCGTTAATTTTGATGCGTTCGTAAAAAGTCGGGATCAGACGGCTTTGTAAAAAGTTCAAGATCAAGGCTTGCGCAATTTCGAAGAATGCAAAGTACTTAGCGTACATGAAATTCTGAGAAATTGCGCGTAACGCAGATATTGGACTTTTTACGAAGCCGTCAATTTTTCATTTTCTAAACGTGAAAACCACACCAGCAATAAAGGCAACCAGCCAAACAGCCAGACAGCCTTTATAGATATTACCAGCGTATGAGAACCGGTCAAGGTAAGCATAAAGACCAAAAACAGTAACATCAGCCTGCCGCTGGGCAGGATATCTCCCCGGCGGTAGGAAAGGGCACTTTTAAGAAGCAGGACAGCGATTACTGTCAGCAGTGCCAGACCAATAATGCCTGTTTCAACCAGCGTGCCCAGCCATAGATTATGCGCGTGCGTGACCGGCAGACCGGCAGGTTTCCATATCTCTTTTGCGGCCTGCAGCTGCGACGGATCGGTTCCTGCACCAAAACCAAAAAACCAGGATTTCGGTGGATAAGCAAGGTAGCCCTCCCAGATCTCCAGTCGATAGGACCAGCCCCGGAATAAAAGAAGATCTTTGTAATGGTCAATTCCATAAATCAAGGAGAGCAGGCCAGCCACCAGGCCGGATCCCCCCGCAAGCAGGGCCGCGGTTTTAAGTAAATTAATCCGGGTAAGGAGTCCATACATCAAAAACAGGAGAAAAAATACCAGGGCGATTATGGGGGCCCGGCTCTGGCTCATCAAAACGAACATGGATACGGCAATTGTGGCCGGAACCATCAGCCAGACGCTGCCCTGGTCTTGCAGCGGTCGTTTTCTCATGAATATGAGACAGTATCCAATGGCAAGATAAATGATCAGAATGGAAGATGCCTGAATGGGATTGTGAAGTGCGCCCAGACCGGAGAGCCGGCCCTGAATCAAGCCGAAAGCCAATAAAGAAAAACCGCCGAAAGCCCCAAGCAAAGACAGCAGTATGAAAAATCGTCCCCACCAGCGAGGCGCTTTAAGAACACCAGGCAGCCACAGATAAAAGGCCATCAGACAGAAAACAGTTTCCACCCCCCAACGAAAGGCGCGGAAATGATCACTCCAGGGGCCTGTTCCCACCACGAAGGTTGCAAGCGATGAATAAGCAACCAGGATGAAGGTTGTAATCAGCAAGGGATCCCGCCAGTTTATGCGGGACTGCCTGGTGAACAGTACCACCAGAATTGCCGGAATAACGATGATGTGGAAAAAAATTTTGTATATTTCCTGATGGGGGGCCAAAACACTCAGCAGCAGCCAGATCATAAAGAGTCGGGGCATGTAATGGCTGACCCTGGCCTTGAAATCATCCGTCCGGGTTGTTTTAACACTTTCTTGCATGATTTAATTCCTGCCGGATCAGCGGCGTTACATAACGTTTGAGATCAAGGCGCCTTGTTTCCCGGGGAAAGGCTGAAAAGTTAAATCTATATGAAGTTCCGGGGAGATGGAGCGCAACGTTTTATTTTATCAATAGCCACGAACTTTGGCCTGAAGCTTCCGTAAACCCATACGCAGCTTGTTTTTGCCGGTTATTCCCGTGTATCGTCCCTTAGAGACATGTTTGATCCTGTATACGCCGGGGATAGGTATTGGGCGCCCCGGGGAGCGGAGCAGCCAGCGAAAAGCCCTGTCCTCATGGGCCTTACACCAAGTGTCTGAGGGCGTCTGATAGAGCCGGATCGATCTGCAATACCCTACAGCCCGGCATACATCTCCATGAGCGATCTGGAGCGGTCCCGTCGCCCTTCCCGGATGCTGCGCGCTAAATGTTTCAGACGCAATATCCAGAACTTTGGGTTCGTCCGAACCTACCTGCAACATGGGGTTGTCTTCAGTAAGAAGGGTTGTGCATAGCTCCTCTTCGGGAAAGAGCAGTGCATCCCGACGGTGCTGGAGACAATCTGAAAGGGTGTCCAGACAATTTTCCCTGAACATCAGGTCGCAATCGGTAAACCACACCCAGTCCGCTTTGGTCTGCAGAGCGGCCAGATTCCGGCCAATGCCGCGGCGAAACAATTTCTCACGGGGAAGCGGCCGCCAGTTCCAGGTAATGCCCGGCACTTCAATCGATCCAAAATAGTTGAGCAGCCGGGAAGTGTCCTTGTCTTCCGGGCAAAAGAAGACCGTCATGGTCACATCAATAGCGGTAGGTGGAAAATGAACCAAAGAACTCAACTGGTAGACCAGAAAATGGGAATAGTTCCAGCAATGGCTGACTATTTCCAACTTCAGCACACCGGCCCGGGCGCTGCGCTCTTTTTCCATTGGCAAATCAGGCTCAAACCAACTGGCAGGAACCAAGCCTTTCGCCGCCAGCTTGAAAAAACCCAATAATAAAAAATTTCTGATATTCATAACTACAATTACAATATAATGACGGCAAAACAGTAAGAAATTTGTAAGATATGCTGAAAAAAAAGAGAAGTCTCCCAGAATATCCTCTAAAGATTGAGGGCGGGACTTCTTTTCAAATGTCCATAAAAAATATGAGTTATGTTACAGAACTACCATAGAAATCAAGTTTTTTTTACAGCTTCATAAAAGGTTTGATATCTGTACCTGAGCGCAGCCCCTAAGATTTCATGTACCCGCGTCCAACTGGTGTTTTGAAGATTGACAACTGTATAATAGCATGGCATATGGTTTGGTTATCAAAATAGTTTGCTCCTCAACGCACTATATAGCTTTTATGAATACAATATTGCTGGCTGACAGATAGTCTGATTTTTTGGCTCGGGTTGTACAGCAGCAACAACCGGACAGTAAAAGCCGCTCCGGAAAATATCCGCCTGAAGAGGCCTTGATACGTGTATGGAAACCCGGGGGAATATGACAACGGTTGCCGAGATTATAAGGATTATTGATAGCATGGCGCCTGGAAGGCTGGCGGAGGGGTGGGATAATGCCGGGCTCCAATACGGCGATCCGGGCCGGTCGGTTTCAACGGTCCTGATCGCGCTCGATCCCACCCGGAAAGCCATTGAAACCGCCTGTTCCGCCGGCGCACAGATGCTGGTAACCCACCATCCACTGATCTTCAAACCCCTCACGCAGATTGATATCCGCACGGCCTCCGGATCGGTCATCGACCTTGCCGCACGAAACGACATTGCAGTATTTTGTGCCCACACCAACCTTGATTCGGCCGCCGGCGGCGTGAATGACGTTCTTGCCGAAATTGTCGGCATTGAATCCTTGAGCCCGTTATCTGTGGCTCTGGCCCCACAGAGGTACAATATCGTCGTTTTCGCACCGAAGCATGCTGCGGATTCGATCGTCGAAGCTGTTTCCGGAACTTCAGCAGGTACAATCGGTGAGTATGAAGGCTGTGCCTTTTTCCAGGAAGGCAGGGGGCGGTTTGTCCCGGGGGATAGCAGCACCCCCCATACCGGCGAGCCCGGAAGGGTTTCAACGACCGATGAAATCCGTATCGAGATGCCTGTGGCCGAAGGGGACCTGGACGATGTGATCCGGCGTATCCGGGAAATTCATCCCTACGAGACCATGGCCTGTGATATCGTGCCGCTGTACCGTGAAAAAACCGATGAGGGGCTTGGCCGCATCGGCCGCCTCCGCAGGGAGAACACGCTTGCCGGACTGGCCCGTGAGATACGTGAGACAATGGGCCTTTCCTGCGTCAAAATTGCCGGTTCACCGGAAATGGTCGTTCGGACGGCTGCACTGTGCTCCGGCGGCGGAGGGGGAATGGTGGGTGATTTTCTGTCGTCCTCCGCAGATGTATACATCAGCGGCGACCTGAATCATCATGCCGCCTTAGACATTGCCGCAGCCGGAAAAGGGGTGATTGATATCGGGCACTTTGCATCGGAGCGTCCAGTGGTGCCGGTTTTGTCCCGCCGGATCCGGGAAGCATGCGAAAAAAAGGGCTTTGCCGTTGAAGTCATCGCCTGGGAGGATGAGCCTGATCCTTTTTTATATATACAATAGTGACGGCTTCGTAAAAAGTCCAATATCTGCGTTACGCGCGATTTATTAGAATTTCAAGTACGTTAAGTACAATGCATTCTTCGAAATTGCACAAGCCCTGATCTTGGACTTTTTACAAAGCCGTCGGATCGCGACTTTTTACGAGTCCATCAATAGTATAAGCCTGTAAAAAGTCTTTTTTACAGGCAGTGTTAAGTTTTAAGTGATTAAGTGTTAAGTAGAATCAATAAGTTGTTTTTTTTGAACCCCAAACCCCGCTTTGGCCTAAAGGCCGGGCATCTACCGGAAAAAGTCGCATGGCATCCATCACAAGACAGGAACTGGAACTGCTGATCCAACTGCAGGACGCGGAACTCGAGGCGTTTAAAACAGCAGCGCTTCTGGAAAAGCATCCCGGACAAATCGCTGCACTGGACGGGGAACTGGACAATGCATTATCCCTCGTCCGGGAGAAAAAAGACAATCTCGACGCCCTGAAAAAAGAATACCGGCAGATGGAAGCGGATTTCGAATCCGGACAGACAAGGATTCAAAAGCGTAAAACCCAGCTCCACAATGTGAAAACCAATAAGGACTACCAGGCGCTTTTGAAGGAGATCGAGGATATCCGGCAATCC
>SLPT01000204.1 GCA_007131845.1 Desulfobacteraceae bacterium
GAAATTGAAAAGATTTTAGTTGGTTATTATCCGTGTCAATCTGTGTGATCTGTGGCCATGATTTTCGCTTTTCTGTGTTTTTAAGCCCACAGATCACACAGATTGACACGGATACCTAAATTGAGTTTAGAGGATAATAACCGGCCTCAATGTAAGCTGCCAGCATGGAATGCCGCCGGCATGGAATGGAAAAAGAGGGCTGCGCGCCGATGCATGGGCAGCGGCGCGCAGCAGAGATGGGAATGGGGTTTGAAGGCTACTCTACGCCGGATTCCGCCTTTTTGGGGGGTGCATCCGGGTTTTCCATGATCCCGGGAACATAGCGGATCAGAAGCATGAAATACAGCAGCACGCCGAGACCCAGGCCCCAGGCGGGTCCGAACTTGGCGATAAGCATGCCCACGAAAAAGGCGTATCCCTGGCTGGCCGGCGTCTTGACCATGGAGATGGAGATGTAGGCGCAGGCAAAGCCGGTGAGGATCAGCGTAATGGACAACGCCACCGGAAGCAGCGGTTGCATGAAAGTAACCACCGGCACCAGGAAGATCAGAAGGAATGCCGGCCAGTACCAGTTAACGGTTGCGGTGAATATGGAATCCAGATTCTTCCGGCCGGCCTTGTAGCGTTCGACCATGAATACCTGAACGCCCGTCCATACCGGTCCGTGCATCGCGATGAAAGGGCCCGCGGAAAGGAGCTGGCCGATGTTCCGGAGTGCCAGGATGATGTGGGAGCGGGTGTTGTCCATTTCGATTTTTTCATCCGGCCGCGCGCTGTTTGCATCATCCAGAAGGGTGGTGGCCAGAACCAGGTCGCCGAACACGAAGATGTAGATCATGACGGCCAGGGGAAACGCCTGGACATAAAGATCCCATGACGGCCATCCCACGAAAAACGGCGATACGGATGTCACGTATTCGCCAAGCTGCGGAATGTGAAGGCCCCATCGTATGGCAAAGGAAAGCTCGCCCGTAAGCGGCCCCACCACTGCGGCCACCAGGAATCCCACCAGAAGCGCCATGGAGGCCATGAAGCTGAAGGCCTTGTTTTTCTGCTTGGCATATCCGAACCAGATGGAAAACATTAAAAAAATCACCACGCCCCATACCACCGGAAGCGTGATCGGCATGGTTTCGAGGCGGTCGAACTCGGAGGTGAATGCCGCGATGGCGCCCGCAAAGATGATCGCGGCCCGGAGTTCCACCGGTATCCATTTGAAAAAAGCGGAGCCCAGACCCGTCACGGCAAAGAACAGGAAGATCGCGGACAGGCACATCGTCAGCGCAATCATTGCATGGATTGCGGGTACGCCGGGCTCGAATCCCGAAAGAAAAACGATCACCAGGGGGAGCGCCGCCGTGATCCATCCCGGGGCGTAGGGTTCGCCCAGGAGCACGACCGGCACGAACCAGAGCCAGAACAGCTGGATCAGGACTATCGACCATGCAACGTCGAAGGGAACGTTGAAAAAATTCATGGTCAGGGCGGCCACGACGCCGCCGGTGGCAGTGGTGAGCAGTCCGCCCTGGATGATCTCGGGCAGGGACAGATTGACGTGGATACCCGGTATACGGGTCGTAAACATTCCCCAGCGTAAACCGGGCTGGGGTTCCCCGTCTTTTCTCTTGATGGCCATGCGCTCCTCCTTCAGGTTTGGTTTGTTGCGGTCCCGTAAGCAAGGCGGGTACAGGTGAAACAGCGGTTCAGAATGGACAGGATCTTACAATGGGGGGCGTTGGGGGCCAATCGGCGCACAGACCAAATGCCTATAAAGGAATAGACCAAATCCCTGTAAGTAAATCACCTAGCAGGGTATGAATTCGTTTGCTTACGCTTCCTGTTCCGTAAACTGAGCTCAACTCTGGTGTTCAGCAGGATCGAAAGCGGTATCGGGAGAGGGTTCGGGGGATTCGTACATGCCGGTTTCGGCCCAGAGTACCGCGAATTTGACCAGTTCGCTGCCATGCTTCAGGCAGAGTTTCTGCTTGATGCGTTCGCGGTGGGTTCCGACGGTCTTGACGCTGACATTGAGCCGGGATGCGATCTCACCGGAGGTGAATCCGCTGCCGATCAGCTGGAAGATTTCCCGCTCCCGGTCGGTCAGCCGGTGGACGGGGGATCGGTTGACGGTTTCCGGATTTTTCCGGAAATTGTTCAGGATATTGCCCATGATCTTTTCACTGACGTATATATCACCGCCGAGAATCCGCCGGATAGCATGCACCACGGATTCGGATGCCTCATGTTTCATCACATATCCCATGGCCCCGGCATGGAGGCATCTTTCGGCATGAAGCCCCTCGTCGTGCATTGAAAGAACGAGAACGAGGATTTTCTTTCTTCCCCGGGCGAGCTCCCGGACCAGGTCGATGCCGTTGGAGTCCTTAAGGGACAGATCGACGATCACCATGTCGGGCTGGAGTTCCCGGATGCGGTCTCGCGCATCATTTACGTCGCTGGCATTTCCGCATACCACCAGGTCCTTTTCCTGGTTGATCAGTTCACTCATGCCCATGCGGAAGATGGGGTGATCTTCTACGATCATGATTCGCGTCTTTGTTTCGTTCACGATGCAGGCCCTTTTTTATAGGTAGTGACCAAACGAAAACCAGGATTTCTCGTCAATGTCAAGGCCGGCGAAAATTTTAAACCCAAGGAATACCGGACGTATTGTGAGGATTAAAATTTGAGCCGTACGCAGAGATTGGCGAAAATGACGGTTTTGGTTCAGGCATTATGTATTTCCAGTGTCACAACCGTACCACCCGTTTTTCCGGGTGAAATATCGATGAAGCCGTTGATGCGGCTTGCCCGGTATTCCATGATTTTCAGTCCCATTCCCGGTTTTTCCGGATGCTTCGGAATGCCGGAGCCGTCGTCTGATACCGTCAGAAGAATGCCGTCTCGGTTCGCCACGAGTCTCAGCCCGATGTTTTTCGCTCCGGAATGCCGGGCGGCGTTGTGCACGGCTTCGTGGGCGATGCAGTAGATATGGGTCGCCGTCTGGTTATCGTCAAGGGGCTTCTCCATCTCGCAGCTGCAGCGGCAATGGATTTTGAAAACATCTTCGACGTAGCTCGCCAGTTCATACAGGCTGCTGTCGAAGCCGTGATCGGAGAGGTTGACCGGGCAAAGTCCCCGGGAGAGGCGCCGGGTTTTTTCGATGGATTGGCGGATCAGCTCACGGATCCGGTCCATTTCGGAGGCTTCCGCGAGACCTTTTGCCTCGATCTTGTTTTTGAGGATCTTGCTGAGCACCTCGATGCCGATCAACTGGGGGCAAAGATCGTCGTGTAGGTCCAGGCCGACTTTATGGCGCTCCCTTTCGCTGATATCGATGATTTCCCTCTCCAGTCGCCTGGTTTCCGTGTGATCCTCGAAAACGGCGAATATGCATGGTTCTCCCCAGAGCATTAGCGATTCTGCAGAAATTACGCCCAGGCGCACCTCTCCGGCGCTTGTCACAAACTCGAATTCCCGGTTTTTGATTTTTTCCTGCCGCCGCAGGGTTCCGATCAGGCGGCGCCCCTCGGCCTTATCCCGGAAAAACCCGAGAGACAGGATGCTTTTGCCGATCACCTCCAGAAGCGAGCGTCCCGTGAAATTCAGGAAACTGTCGTTTACATTGATCAGGCGGCCGTCACCGATGGATGCGATGAAAATGCCGGAGGGGCTGCATCGGAATGCCTTGGAAAACATCTCCTCGGACATTCGCAGCGCGCGTTCGGACCGGACGCGCTCGGTGACATCGCGCAGAACCCCTCGGAATCCCGCGAGCCCGCCGGCCTTGTCTGTAATGGGGGAGATGGATGCCTCGAAGGATCCCATGGTGCCGTCCGCACGGATCAACTCCCAGTCCTCCGCCCGGTTGACGCGCCCGGTGTTGCGGACTTTTCCCAGGGTCGTCAGGATCCGGACCTGGTTTTTCCTGTCGGTGAAGTCGTAAAGGCTGCCGGCGGCAGGCGTGTCGCCGGAATAGCCCAGAATCCTGTTCATGGATTCGTTTGTAAAGACCAATGCGCCGTCCGGGTCGATCTCGAAGTATCCCTCATCGATTCGTTTCAGGATGGTCCGGTATTTTTCCTCGCTTTCGCGCAGGGCCTCGCCGGTTTTTCTGTGGCTCTGTATTTCATTTTCCAGGTGGGCGTTGTATCGCTGGAGCTTTGCCATGAATTCGTTGAAATACCGGGTCAACTGTCCCACTTCATTGTTGGAGCGGACGGGGCTTCGGACGCTGAAATCCCCGGCGCCGCCCCGGTGGAATCGGTCCATGAGGATTCTGAGGGGCCTGGTGATGGATTGGCTGATCCACAGAGACGTGGGGAGTATAAGGCCGATGGAGGCCAGGATCGTCAGGATGATGATGTTGCGAACCGTCGTAAGCGGCGCGTAGAGCTCATCCAGGTAACAAGACGAGGCAACGATCCAGTCGTATTCCGGCAGATGATTGAAGATGACGAGCTTGTCCCGGAACGCCTCTTCTCCCGGATTTTTCCATGAATAGGTCATCTTGCCGCTGCGGGTGTCCACAATCTCGTGGACGAAGGGATTTCCCTCCATATCCTCGGCGTGCAGGTAGTTGCCTTCGAGGCTTGGATGGATGATCATGTTGCCGGATGTGTCGAACACGTAGGCATAGCCGGATTTCCCGAAGCGCAGGGAGAGGATGCTCTCCCGGAAATCCTCCACATTGATCAGTTCGCGGAACTCCTCCCGGTAGGTGCTGACGGAGATGATCCAGTCCCACGGCTCGAAGTAGGTCATGAAAAGGGCCTTGGGCCGTTTCTCGTCCTCGCCCGGGTTTTTCCATTCGTATTCGAGATAGCCTTCCCGCCGGGTAATCTGGTCCTGCACGAAGCGGTGGGACAAAAAACTCTGGCCGGCAACCCCTTGTTTGGGATGTTCGATGGCGATGCCGTCGCTGCTGGCGCAATAGATGTAGCCCGTCTTGCCGATCGTCTGAGAGAACAGGACGGAGCGGGCGAGCTCCTTGGCTTCTTTTTCCGTTATGCGCCCCGAAACATAATCCGCGTGTATGTATTCCACGATTTCCCGGTTTTTTTCCGCCACCGCACGCAGGTGGTTTTTGATGGATACATCGGCTGCGGTCCGGACCATGTTAAGGACGGTCTTGGTCGTGTTGTTAAGCTCGTTTTCGATGTTTCTTTCAATGGTGTATTTGACCTGAAAATAGATGAAGGCCCCTCCGAAGAGGGTGGCGGCAATGAAAATGGAGGTATAGCTGGCAACCAACCTGGACCGGATGCGCATATCCCGGAAAAATCGTGCAATCATATGCAAACACGCCTATTGTGACTGTATCGGGCCGGGGGCGAACAGCATCATGCAGCAACGCCCAAAAAGATACCATACCACGAATTTCCATCAAACAGGAGTCCGCAGGGAAAAATCCGGGGCGATCGCATGTAAGAAATTGCTATTATGTGCCCGAAAAATTGGCGGAAAAGACGGTTTTCGTTCGGGCACTATTTATCCAGGCGGATGGTTAATACCGGTGTATGGGATTTGCGAAGGACCCTGCGGGTCGTGGACCCGATCAGATCCTGCAAAAGGCCGTGGCCATGGGATCCCATGACGATCAGGTCGCTGTTTCTCTCTTTTGCCGTTTCGATGATTTTTTCAACGGGGTCGCCGAACAGGACCAGCACTTCATCCGTTGCAAACGCCTGCCCCTGCGCCTCGGACTTGACGTTTTCGGCGAACTGTGTGAGTGCGTCCCGGACGATCACATTGTCCCTGCTTTTGCCGGTAAGCGACTGGCGGGCTTCCCGCACGTGCCGCTCCTGTATGGTTTTCCACTGTTCTTCCATCAGCATTCCGGCCAACTGCGACTCGACTGCATCGTAGTCTTCTATGACGTGGAGAATGGTAATCTTTGCATTGTAGAGATTGGCAAGGCTGACGGCATAGGAAAAGGCGTGCAGCGCGGTGTCGGACAGATCGGTCGTGTACAGGATGTTTTTGATATCGATTTGTTTGATTTTCATGGTTCATTCTCCTGTTCGGATGGGGTTGCTGGAAAGGCGCGGAAAACCCGTGCTGCAATAACCATAAAGCCAAAATCCGCGGCGGTAAATCAGCAGGAAAACCATTCGCGAATACAGGAAACGACCAAACAGGAGTAGGTGAATCACCTACTTTTCAGGCGGCCCAGCCGGCATGGAACAAAAATCTTGACTAATGTTGCTTGTGGTTTTAAGCGATAGAAGTATATTATACAGTATACGACACGCCTTCCTGATTCCGGGAGTATGTATGCAAGTCCCAGAACAAGCCACAGACGATGTGATTTACTCCGATCTGGATATCGATCCGGATACCCGTTATTTTTTATATGTCGGAGAACTGAAGTCCGACTGCCTGAATCCGCTTTTGCGGGATTTTCTGAGCCGGAGGTTTGAGACCCGCTTCGATTTTATCTCCATTCTGCCGGATGTGGTGGCAACCTATCCCCATAGAAATATCCTGGTCATCAATCCCCGCAGCCGGAAACGTGCTGCCGAGTGCGGAAAACGGGTCAGTTGCCGCGTTTCCACGGGAGAGTTCTACACCAGGGTATCCGAATCGGAAACCGTTCACCGGTTGATCCGTTTCCTGCTGGAACGCCAGGAAACGCTTTTCGTGCATGTTTATGAGTCAAGACCGGAGTTGACGCTTTCCCGGATTCCCGGTGTCGTTCTGCTGGGGCCGGACGGGGAGGCGGCCCACCGCTGGAACAACAAGCGCTACCAGCTGGAGGCTCTGAAAAATACGGATGTTCCGGTGATCGACTTCCGGATCTGCAACGGGTACAACGAACTGGTTCAAACCACGACCAACCTCCGCTCCTGCTGGAAAAACGGCATTTTTGTAAGCCAGCCATACTCGGCGGCAGGGATGAACAGTTTTATTACCTTAAGTGATC
>SLPT01000257.1 GCA_007131845.1 Desulfobacteraceae bacterium
CTATTTAGTTTTCAAAGATCAAGCATTGCCCGCTTGTAAAAAGGCCCCCGAAAAACCCTGAGACCTTTGCCGAGCAACAATTTTCATATATACTTTTTTTGCTTTTCGCTGTCAATCAAAAAATTCACTTTTTTTCGATTGATTGCTTTTGCCATTCATTGAGTCGTTCATCCATGTGGATGCTTTTGACCGCGATGAATTCACGATTTCTACACCCTGCACCCTTTCCTGTCAACACAAAAATAACACTTTTCTTATCTTTTATTTTCCCCGGTTGACGCGGGTTTTTCTGTTTTCAGGTTTGGGTGCGATATCAGACCATTATATAGATCCAAACAAATCATTCATGGCAAGCTACAGGCCGCTTTCATAAAATGCACGGATCGTTTCCACCACATATGCCTGTTGCTGCTCCGTCAACTCCGGATAGACCGGAATGGCAAGGGTATGGTCCGCTGCATGCTCCGATGTCGGAAAATCACCCGGTTTATGGCCCAGCCCGGAAAAGCATTCCTGGAGGTGCAGGGGTACGGGATAGTAAATCTCGCAGCCCACACCGTTTTGCAGAAGACAATCCCTCAGGCGATCTCTTTTTTCATCCACTTCGATGATAAACTGGTTATAAATGTGCCTGTCATGCCTTTCAATCGGCGTCCGGATGCGATCGGCAAGCCCCGCATCCGTAAACATCTGCCGGTAGCGCCGGGCATTGGACTGCCGTGCAGCGGTCCAGGCGTCCAGGTATTTGAGCTTGATGGAAACGATGGCCGCCTGGAGGGCATCAAGGCGAAAGTTTCCGCCGATATACCTGTGATAGTACTTGGGATGTCCGCCGTGAACCCGCAGGATCACCAGCATGTCGTAAAATTCCTTCGAATTCGTGGTAACGACCCCGCCGTCGCCAAACCCACCGAGATTTTTTGAGGGGAAGAATGAAAAACAGCCGAAGTCTCCCAGGGACCCCGCCCGTTTTCCCTTGTACTCCGAACCGATGGCCTGGGCCGCATCTTCGATGACGATCCAGTCGTTTGCGCGGGCCATGGCATTGAGCTCGTCCATCTCCGCGCACTGGCCGTACAGGTGCACCGGCATCACGGCCTTCACGGTGGTGCGGGCTTTCTGGGAAAGACCGTCAATGCGCCGGGCAACGGCCTCCGGGGAAATATTGTACGTATCCGGATCGATATCCGCAAAAACCGGAATCGCACCGACCCGGGCAATGGCCCCTGCCGTGGCAAAAAAGGTATATGGCGAGGTGATAACCCGGTCGTTGGGTCCGATGTCCGCGGCCATGAGCGAAAGCAGCAGCGCATCGGTTCCGGAAGAGACCCCCACGGCGTACTCGGCGCCGCAGTAGCCGGAAATTTTTGATTCAAGGGCCTCCACGTGAGGGCCCAGGATGAAATGCTGGGAGTCGTATATTTCACCAGTCACCCGAAGGCATTCTTCCTTGATCTGCGCGTACTGCTTTTTCAAATCGAGCAAGGGTACATTCATGGCGCTGCGTTTCCCTTTGTTTCAGATTGATTGATTTTAAGATCCATGGCAAGGGTACGTTCCTGTCATGTTGCACATACAGGCATCCCCGGATTTATATTCCTCATAGAGCCCGGAGCTCACGCCGTCTTCCGGCCGTTTGTCTTGTTTCCGGCACCGCGGCGTCTTTCATTTGCGCTGCCGCCGTTTTTTCCGTTACCGTTTGCCGCTGCGCGCACCGGCATACAAAATGTCTCCACCGCATTTTCTCCCAGAAGCCCCGTCAATTCCCTGGAGAGATCGACGCCGGCCCCGGATTTCAATTCATCGGGCAGTGCAATGATGGTCTCGACCTGCTCATCGATCCGTACATGCAAAAACGTCTTGCATGGTCCGGGATACCGCCCGAGAATCCGGTGGAGATCCAAAAGGATCGATTCATCGGACACAGAGGCATCCAGGTGAATATGAAGACTTGCCGCCCAATGCTCTTCCGCCCGGTCGATGGGAAGCACTTCATCGGCCAGGACCTTTGCGCTTTGTTCATTTTTCTGGACCGGCCCCTGGATGAAAAGCGGTGCGTCAGCAAGAAGATAGTCCCGTACGGATTCATAGACACTTGGAAACACCACGACCTCCACCGATCCCTGGAGATCCTCCAGTTCCAGGAAAGCCATGGGTTCCTTGCGCTTTGTCATGATGGTCTTGACGTTTTTGACCATTCCGCCGATGCGAACCGCCTGGCCGTCCTTCACGGCATCTTCTTTCACGGACAGGGTTCCGGCATTGGCATATTTTTCGATGGTATCGAGATAGTTGTCCAGTGGATGGGCCGTGATGTAAAACCCGATGGCCTCTTTTTCCAGCTCCAGCATCTGTTTTTCTTCCCAGGGCGGGAGATCCGGAATGACAGGCAGGTTGATGGGATCACTGTCATCCGCCTGACCGAACAGGGAAAGCTGAGGGTCGTTTTTCTCCCGCTGCACCTTCTGGCCGTAGTCAAGGGCATCTTCCGCAGCCGCCATCAGCCGTGCCCGGTTATACCCGGTGGAATCATAAGCGCCGCACTGGATGAGGCTCTCCACGACCCGCTTGTTCACCCGCCGAAGGTCCACTTTGCTGCAGAAGTCGAAAAGGGAGGCGTAGCGGCCATCCCGGCGCATTTCAATGATGGAGTCGATGGCCGATTCGCCGACGTTCTTGATGGCAGCCAGTCCAAATCGGATCTTGTCGCCCACCACCGTAAAGTTCTTGTCACTCTCATTGATGTCCGGGGGAAGAATATCGATGCCCATGCTCCGGCATTCGGCGATATACTTGGCAACGTTGTCCGACGAATTCATCTCCGAGGTCAGCACCGCCGCCATGAATTCAACCGGAAAATGGGTCTTGAGATACGCGGTCTGGTAGGCAATCAGAGCGTAGGCCGCGCTGTGGGACTTGTTGAACCCGTAGCCGGCAAAGGTTTCGATGAGCTTAAACAGTTCCCTGGCTTTTTCTTCTGTAACGCCGTTTTCCACCGCCCCCCTGACGAATCGCTCCTCCTGCTGTTCCATGACGGAGGCAATCTTTTTTCCCATGGCCTTCCGGAGACTGTCGGCCTCCGCCATGGAAAACCCTGCAATGTCGCCGGCGATCCGCATCACCTGCTCCTGGTAGAGGATCACGCCGTAGGTCACATCGAGAATCGGCTCCAGTTCCGGAATCAGATAGCTCACTGCCTGCCGGCCGTGCTTTCGCTCCACGTAGTCGTCATGCATCCCGCTGCCCATGGGGCCGGGGCGATAGAGTGCTACCAGCGCGGTCACCTCCGCAAAGCTTTCCGGCTTCATGCGGGCCAAAAGGCCCTTCATGCCGGAACTTTCCAACTGGAACACGCCGGTGGTCATGCCCCTGGAAAGCAATTCATAGGTGGGCAGGTCGTCGAGATCCAGGTTATCCAGATCCGGAGGGATCTTCCCCTGACCGTTGATGAGCGAAACCGCCTCAGCCATGATGGTCAGGTTCCTGAGCCCCAAAAAATCGAACTTGATCAACCCGATCTTTTCCACCATTTTCATGTCGAACTGGGTCGATATCTCACCCCGTTTACCCTTATGGAGCGGCAGGTAGTCCACCAGGGGCCTGTCACCGATGACCACGCCTGCGGCATGGGTCGATGCGTGGCGATTCAGCCCCTCCAGGGAGCGCGACACTTCAATGAGATCGTTAACCACGGGATTGGATGCCGTTCGCTCCGAGAGTTTTGGCTCCATTTCCAGTGCCTTTTCCAGGGTCATGCCCACGGAATCGGGCACCAGCTTGGCGATCTCGTCGACTTCCGACAAAGGGATGTCCAGCACGCGCCCCACATCCCGGATGACGGCCCGGGCCTTCATCCGGCCGAACGTGATGATCTGCGCCACGTAATCGGTTCCCCCGAACCGCTCGACAACATAATGGTAGACGTCATCCCGGCCGTAAATGCAGAAATCAACGTCGATATCCGGCATGGAACTGCGTGACGGATTGAGAAACCGCTCAAAGATGAGCCCGTTTCCAATGGGATCGATGTCCGTGATTCCCAGGGCATACGCCACGAGACTTCCGGCAGCCGATCCCCGGCCCGGCCCGACGGGAATGGAGCGGTTTTTTG
Organism: Desulfobacteraceae bacterium; assembly: GCA_007131845.1. Taxonomy (GTDB): domain Bacteria; phylum Desulfobacterota; class Desulfobacteria; order Desulfobacterales; family Desulfosalsimonadaceae; genus B1SED10-16. The sequence goes on from SLPT01000257.1 coordinate 4,112, forward strand.
CGTACTCGATAAAATCGGCAACAATCAGGAAGTATCCGGGAAACCCCATTGAGTTGATGATGTCGATCTCGTAGTCGATGCGCTTGCGGTAGAGGGACTCATCGAGATCCGGATTCTTTTCCTTCAGTTTTTCCAGTCGGACTGCAAATCCCTCCCGGGTCTTGCGCACGAACAGATCGGCCTCCGACTCGGAGGAATCGAGGTTGAACTTCGGAAAATGGTGCGTATTGACGTCAAATTCCACCTGGCAGCGCTCTGCAATCCGGACCGTGTTCCTGGTGGCTTCCGGAAACGCTGCAAAAGCGGCCTTCATTTCATCGGCGGACTTGAAGTACAGCTCTCCCTCCCCGAACTTCATCCGGTTTTCATCCTGGAGGGTCCTGCCGGTCTGGATGCACATGAGCACCTCGTGGGCGCGTGTATCGCCGGCATTGAGATAATGGCAGTCGTTGGTTGCCACCAACGGAATCGACAGGCGGCTGCTCATCTCCAGAAGCGCTGCATTGACGGTTTCCTGCTCGGGAATCTTGTTGTGCTGAACCTCCAGGAAAAACCGGTCCTCTCCGAACAGGCGATGGTAATACCGTGCGGCCTCGTCCGCGGCCTCGATCCGGTTGGCCAGTACAAGCTGCGGGATATCCCCCTTGATGCAGGCGGACAGGCCGATGAGGCCTGCGCTGTGCTCTTCGAGCAAAGCCTTGTCGATCCTCGGCTTGTGGTAGAATCCGTCGACGGAGGCCGCCGTTGCCAGGCGGCAGAGGTTGCGGTAGCCCTCGATGGTTTCGGCCAGCAGGACGAGATGGGTCATGCCGCGGTGGTCCTCCTGCGTCTTGTCATGGCGCGTTCGGGGCGCCACGTAGCACTCGCATCCAATGACCGGATGAATACCCGCCTTCTGCGCCTGGAGGTAAAAATCCATGATCCCGAACATGGTCCCATGGTCGGTAATGGCCACCGCGCCCATGTTGAATTCCTTCGCCCGGGTCATAAGATCGGATATGCGAATCGCCCCGTCAAGCAGGGAGTACTCGGTATGGACATGCAGATGCACGAAATCCTGCGTTGTGTCGGCCATTTAGCAAAACCTCCTGATGCCTTGCCGGACGAAAACCCGACGACTTCCAAAAACTTAAAACCCGAAAAGCCCGCAGATCACGCAGATTAACACGGATAAAACCGGTATCCGTGCAAGCCTTCAGGTTGTTTTCCGCAAAAACACCACTGGGGCGGTGTAGCGTATTATTATCAAGAAGCAGAAGCCCGGGCTCTAATCCAGGCTGTAGTTTGGGGCCTCTTTCGTGATGATCACATCATGGGCATGGCTTTCCCGGAGTCCGGCCGGGCTGATCTTTATAAAACGGGCATTTTTCCGCAACTCATCAATCGTCCGGCAGCCCACATACCCCATGCCCGATTTGAGTCCGCCGATAAGCTGATAAACGTTCTCCCCGATGGTCCCGCGATAGGGGACCCTGCCAACAATGCCTTCCGGCACCAGCTTGTCGGCCTCCACGTCCTCATCCTGGTAGTAGCGGTCCCGGCTTCCCTCCTGCATCGCTTCCACCGAGCCCATTCCCCGGTATGCCTTGTAGGAGCGCCCCTGGAAAATGATCTTCTCGCCGGGGCTTTCCTCGGTTCCCGCAAACAGCCCCCCGATCATCACACAATGCGCTCCCGCGCCGATCGCCTTGGTGAGATCGCCGGAAAACTTGATGCCGCCGTCAGCTATAATCGGTACACCGGTTTTTTCGGACACCTCTCTGCAATGAAGAATGGCGCTCAACTGGGGAACGCCAATACCGGCGACAATCCGGGTGGTGCAGATGGATCCCGGTCCGATGCCGATCTTGACGCCGTCCGCACCCGCCTTCACGAGCGCCTCTGCCCCCTCGGCCGTTCCCACGTTTCCCGCGATCACATCGACAGCCGGAAAATCCTTTTTCAGCTTTTCCACGGCTTGCATGACGTTGGCGGTATGGCCGTGGGAGGTATCCACGAGAATCACGTCCACGTCGCATTTCACCAGTGCATCGGCCCGGCTTTCAGCATCCGGGCCCACGCCGACCGCGGCTCCCACCCGCAGCCGACCCAGCCCGTCCTTGCAGGAATGGGGATACTTCTTGATCTTTTCGATATCCTTGATGGTGATCATCCCGGTCAGTCTTCCTTCGGCATTGACCACCAGCAGTTTTTCAATGCGATGCTCGTGGAGCAGCCGCTTGGAGTCCTCCAGGCTGATACCCTCCCGCACCGTCACCAGGTTGGTGCTGGTCATTACCTCCCGGACCTTTTTCTCCAGGTTGGTTTCAAACCGAAGGTCCCGGTTCGTCACGATGCCCACCAGTTTTTCCCCTTCCACCACCGGCACCCCGGAAATCTGGAACTGCTGCATGAGCTTCAGTACGTCCCGGATCGGTATATCCGGATTCGTGGTAACCGGGTCGATGATCATGCCGGACTCGGACTTTTTCACCAGGCGCACTTCCCTGCACTGCCTCTCGACGCTCATGTTCCGGTGGACAAATCCCATTCCGCCGGCCCTTGCCATGGAGATGGCGGTCCGCCCCTCTGTCACAGTGTCCATGGCGGCGCTGAGAAGCGGGATATTCAGGTTAATAGTCCGTGTCAGCCGGGTCGTGGTATCCACATCGCTCGGGATCACCTCCGAATATGCAGGAACCAGCAGCACATCATCAAAAGAGTACGCTTCCCGGGGCATGTCGTTGTTCATATTTTCCTCCACAGAGAGCTTCATACACTCAAAAAAAGCATAGGACCAGGACTTGTGCGTTTTCCAGGAAGGCATA
>SLPT01000115.1 GCA_007131845.1 Desulfobacteraceae bacterium
CGCAACGGCAGAAGCCACAAACCGATCCGAACGGATGCTTGACTTTGAGAGAAGGTCCGGTATAAAAAGTGCGTCAATACCATCTAAAGCGGCTTTTTACGAGTGCATCATCGAATAATCCATTGCGGCGGAAACTTTCATGAAGCAATTCAAACCGGTTGTATCGGAATCCATCCTCTTCGGGGAATTGGCGGAAGAACACCTGGAGGCCATCCTCTCCATTGCCGTCGAAAAAAAAACAAACGGCGGCGAACTGATTTTTTCCGAGGGAGATCCGGCGGACGGCTTCTACATGGTCGCCCGGGGCCAGGTAAAAATCTACAAGCTGTCGCCGGGCGGCAAGGAGCAGATTCTTCATTTGTTCGGACCGGGGGAACCCTTCGGCGAGGTGCCGGTCTTTTCCGGCGGCGTTTTTCCCGCCACCGCGGAGGCTTCAAAAAACAGCACCCTGCTTTTTTTCCCCAGAAAAGACTTCGTCAACCTGGTCATCGAGAACCCATACCTCGCCCTGAACATGCTGGCGATCCTGTCCCGGCGACTCCGCCATTTCACCGTGCAGGTGGAAAACCTTTCGCTCAAGGAGGTGCCCGCCCGCCTGGCCGGCTACTTTCTCCTGCTGTCCGGTGAACAGAACAACACCGATAGGGTAACCCTGCACATTTCCAAGGGGCAATTGGCCAGCTTCCTGGGAACGATCCCGGAAACGCTTTCCCGGATGCTGAGAAAAATGAGCGAACAGGGGCTGATTGCCGTGGAAGGACGAACAATCCATATCCGGGACTACGACGGTCTTGCCGATCTCGCCGAATTCGGCAGACTCGACAATCCGGATACATGACGGCCGAAACAACAAGCGGGGATAAACGCACTGCAGCGAGCCAGAAAATCCTTGACCGCCGGCTTATCCCCCTTTACATAGTGCCTGAGACCGGAAACAATAACAAAAAAGCGGAATAACGATATATGGAAAACAACTTGCGTTTAGATGAACTGTCACTTACGCCAAGCCCCTTGCGCATCGGGGACATTCGCCTGGAACTGCTCACTGTGGAAACCATTGACCCGTTTATCGAGGCACTCGAAGAAAATGAATCCACGGGACTGAGCGCCTTTCCTTACTGGGTCAAGATCTGGGAGGCGGCCATCGCACTGGCGGCGCATCTTTCCGAGCAGAACCTGGATTCGAACCAAACAGTCATCGAACTGGGCGCCGGCATGGGCGTGGTTGGCCTCTTCCTGGCCGCATCCGGACACGACGTAACACTGACCGACTACGAGGACAACGCACTGAAGCTAATGCAGAAAAACGCCGAGCGCAACCACCTCGAAACGGCTTCAATACAGAAGCTGGACTGGCATCATTATGAATCCCCCGGCCGGTACGACATCGTCTGCGGCGCGGAGTTGGTCTACCGGCAGGAGGACATCCGGCCCGCGCTCGAGGCCGTCCGGAGCGTCGTAAAACCGGATGGGACGGTCTATCTTGCCCACGATGTCAAACGCCTTTCCTTGATCGAATTTTTGGCGGAAGCCGGAAAGGATTTCGAGATCGGGCATACCGGCAAATCGCTCGACATGGGCAGCGGGAAAAAAGAAATCATTATCCATACCATGAAGCCGGCCGCAGGCTAAAACCGGGTTTTTACGGCCGGGACAAGAAACGGATCCGGCTCATAGCCCGTATCTTCATCCATCCTCCGTCATCCATCCTCTTCCATCCGTCCTTCGCCTTCACTCCTCTGTTTCCCGTCCTCCCTCCGTCTTCTGATTTCCGTCCTCTGTCTCCTGCCCTCTGTCCTCTGTCTTCTGTCTTCTGCCCTCCGCCTTCCCCCCTCTGTCCGCCGTTCCCACCAGCTCATACACCCTCGACCCGGGCAGTTCCTCATACTCCATGAGTTCTTCCGCCAGCGAATCCATGGCATCCCGCTTTTCCCTGAGCAGGTTGACGGCCTTTGAATAGGCCGTATCCAGAAGGGATTCCACCTCCCGATCCACCTCCTGGGCAGTCATCTCACTGTATTCCCGCTGCCTTGTAATCTCTTCACCCAAAAATACATTCTCGCTGGGCGAGCCCAGTGCCATGTGCTCGAAACGGCCGCTCATACCCCACTCGAGGACCATTTTCCGGGCGATTTTGGTGGCCTGCTGGAGGTCGTTGCCTGCACCGCTTGTGGCGGTGTCAAAAACCAGCATTTCCGCAGCCCGACCCCCCATCATCACGGCCAGGCGGTCGCTGAGGTATTCCCGGTGATAAATGTATTTTTCCTCATCGGGAATCTGTTGGGTGACCCCCATGGCCTGGGATCTGGGCACGATCGAAACCTTGTGGATGGGATCGGCATATTCCAGGCCAGCACCGACTATGGCGTGTCCCGACTCGTGATAGGCGACCAGGCGTTTTTCCTCGTCGGTAAGTGTCATCCCCTCCCGCTCGATGCCGATCATGACCTTGTCCCGGGCTTCCTCGATATCCTCGTTATCGATTTTGTCCTTTTTCTTCCGGGCCGCCAGCAGCGCCGCCTCGTTCAATACATTTTTAATGTCCGCACCTGAAAAACCGGGCGTCCCGCGCGCCAGCCGGTCGAGGTCCGCGTCATCGCCCAGCTTTTTGTTTTTTACGTAAACATCGATGATTTTCCGGCGATCATCCGTGGTCGGCAGATCCACGACGATACGCCGGTCAAAGCGGCCGGGCCTGAGCAGCGCAGGATCGAGCACGTCCGGCCGGTTGGTCGCGCTCATGACAATGACGTCATGGCTCGACTCGAAACCGTCCATCTCGGAAAGCATCTGGTTGAGGGTCTGCTCCCGCTCATCGTGTCCGCCGCCAAGACCTGCGCCCCGGCGGCGGCCGATAGCGTCGAGTTCATCGATAAAAATGATTGCCGGTGCGTTCTTCTTCGCATCCTCGAACAGCTGTCGAACCCGTTTGGCACCCACGCCCACGAACATTTCCATGAAATCGGAACCGGTTATGGAGAAAAAGGGAACATCCGCCTCGCCTGCCACAGCCTGGGCCAGCAGGGTCTTTCCGGTTCCCGGCGGTCCCACCAGCATGACCCCTCGGGGAATCTCCGCTCCCAGCTCCCGAATCTTGTCCGGATTTTTGAGATATTCGACCAACTCGGCCAACTCCGTCTTGGCCCCGCGCGCGCCGGCGACGTCCGCAAATGTCACGGACTGTTCGCTTCGGTCGTAGAGCCTCGCACGGCTCTTTCCGATTCCAAAGAGCCCCTCTCCGCCGTATCCCTGGAAACGCCGATACTGGTAATAAATAAGCCCGATCAGCAGCACAAAGGGAAGCATGGTCAACAATGCATACCAGAAGGCGGCATCCCTTTCCGGATGGGTCTGGACGTCCACGCCATATTCCTCAAGCAGATCAAGGAGTGTTTCATGGCCAAAAGAAGGCAGATACGTGACAAATTCCTCGTAGGTGGGTACGGGCCCGTCGCTGTCTCCGTCATCGCCATTTTCGTCCTGGCCGGTACCGCCAAACAACCCGGGCGCAGGCTCCGCATCCGGAATTTCTGCGGGATCCCTGAGCACGCCGGTAATCTCGTCGCCTTCGATATCCACGCTTTCCACGTTGCCGTCCCGCAACTGGTGCAGAAACTGCGTATAAGTGATCCGTTCCGGGCCCGCCGGCACAAATAGCACGGAATAGGCAAAAAGGATCAGGATCAGGGCCATGACGTACCATATCCGCCAATCCGACGGCTGCCATGACTGCTGCAGGGGAATGTACTCCCCTTCGACCTTCTTTTTATCCTTGTCTTTGTCCTGATCCCGCCCAACAGGCTGATTCTGCTGATCGTTCATCCATACCCCTTTCCGGGATGCCGCATACTGCGGCGACAATCCGCGTGAACCGGATGACATCCCCGCAGCATACCTTCATGATTCGAAATGCCCGCCCGGTGCCAAAAAAATCCGCACCGGGCAGGACAATTCCCTTTGCGCTTACGCACGCTACCCCAACAATATATATCTCGATCACGGCAAGTTCAAATCCGAATCCGACACTCTGCACACATTTAGGTTTTTCACGACGACACGGAAAACCCGCTTGATTACCCATCCGGATTTCTGCTATGAATGGAAATGCATGTAGAATCCGGGCATTTTCTTTTCCATCCGTTCTTTCGATTCACGAAACGACTCAACACGCAAGCGGGCTGCAGCAATGCCTGTGCATATACAAATGCCCCTATGCGCAAAACCAACCACATCAAGGTGCGGCAGAAAATGAAATTCAATACGGAAACCATAGACGATGTCACCATCATCGAAATGCCCGTGGACGCCCTGGATGCCGGGAACGTCATGGAATTCAAAACTGAAATCGCGCCGATCCTGGACAAGTGCGACTACGTGGTTTTCAACATGAGCCGGGTGAAGTTTGTCGACTCCTCCGGCATTGGTGCCATCCTGTCCTGCCTCAGAAAACTCCACAACCAGGGCGGCAGCCTGAACATGTTCGGTGTAAAGGAGCAGGTCGTCCAGTTGTTCCGACTGGTACGGATCGACCGGATCATCGACATTCACCCCACCAGGGACGATGCCGTTCGCGCATTCCAGGCAGCGGCTTCCAACCCGTAAGCCAATGACCAAAAGCAAACCGTATCCGAGCCAATCCGCCACATCCGGCAAACCAGACAATGCCGCCCCCGGTGCATTGCTCTATCTTCCGTTCAGGAGACTACCGAATGCCCCGGAAGAAATGATCGCCCGCCTCGCGGAGGCCGCAGGGCTTCAGGCCGGGGACATGCGCTACAAGATTGTCGGTCGGGGCGTAAATCATTTTACCCCCCCGCTTCCGCCCCAGAGACAGAAACTGCTTGCCGATGAAATGAACGAACTGGGCATTCCGGCGGTCATTGTCGAAAAAAGCCGGCTCAAGAGGAAGCATAAGCTGCCATTGGCCAAAAAGGTTGAAATCACCGATGAAGCAATCCGGTTTTTCGACCGAAACAATCACCCGGTACTTACCATCGACAAGACGGTCGACCTGCTTGTCATCATTGCCGATCTTACCGGAAAACGGCGAAAAAAAATAATGTTCGGGCCGGACCTGGAAGACGGCGCTTCCGGAAAGGAAGCGGGATCGTCTTTTGAAAAAGAATTGCAGCGGATCTCCGTCGGAAAGCCCGCAGCCGTGTTTTGGCGGGTGAATTCCGATTCCTCCGATTCGGGGGCGGGCGTGCTCCTCGAACCGGGCGCATTTCATTACCCTAGCATGGAAGCATTCATGCAGATGAGCGCTGCAGGAAACTTCCGGGCACTGGTTCAGAAGGCGATTAAGCGCGCCCGAACCTGTATTGCCGATCATGGATTTTCCACCACCACGCTTTCCCGGATCACATGCGGACCGGGAAGTCCGAAGCGGGAGGTGCTGGCCTGCCTCGGACGCTATACCCAGTACATGATCACATCATCCGAGGCCGACCTGGTCCGTCCCGACGGGCCAACCGCGGCCGGTTCCGCCTATCAGCCCCAGGGGGTGGGGCAGGCCCGCAGCCGGTTTTTCCCGGCGGCGGAAATTCTCCCCGGGGCGGTAAAAGCGACCGATACAATCCCGCCGCATGAAACGACCGGTATGAAAGGCGCACAAACATCGGACAGCGATACACCGGATGACGCTGACAAAACCCCGCCAAAACCCAAACCGCCGCCGCCCATACACCACGGATTCTGGATCTCCCGATTGTTTTCCACCCCGTGGGAAATACTCTATGCTCTTTTGTTTTTTGCAGGACCCGTTTTCTCCGTACTGCTGCAGACTGGCGAACCCGCACACCCGGGAATTTGGGAAACTGCAACCGGCATAGCCCTTGTATGCGCGGGAATCATCCTGTTCCCCTACGGACTGGTCAACCTGAAGTACAAGCGGATGGTGGAAAACACCCCCACCTCGAAGGTCCGCTCCATGGCCATGGGCCTTGTGGAGGTAGAAGGACAGGCGCGCCAGTATTACGATCTGAAAGCCACCTACAGCCGGACCCGATGCATCTATTTCCGGTGCCGGTTCTACCGTAAAAAACGCGTATACGTGGCCAGTCGATGGGCTTTCCTCCAGACCGGGGGGAGCCACTCCGAGCAGTGGCGGCTGGAACGGGAGACCGCCTCCGGCCGCCTCCCGTTTTTCCTGGAAGACAAAACAGGCCGCGTCCTGGTCCGCCCGAAGGGGGCGATATTTCTTGTTTCCAGGGCCAGCCAGCAGTTTTCCGGCGCAATGGGCATGAATGCGGAACTCCTGCTAAGAGACGACCGAACGCGAATCCGGGAGGATCTCATCCCTGAAGGCGCCCGCGTGTATGTTCTTGGCAAGGCACGACCGGAGAAAACCGAAGACACCGTTTCCGAAAGAATCCGGAAGGAACTGCGGAAACTGAAACAAAACAAGACAAGACTGATGGCATACGACCAAAACGAAAACGGCCGCGTGGACATGGATGAGTGGGAAACGGCCCGCCGCGACGTGGAAAACCGGGTGTATGCCGAAATGCTGGCAGAAGGCGGCCCGACTGAGCGGACGGTCATCGGCAAGCCGCCTTACGGAATGCTCCCCTTCATCATTGCCGACTCGGAAAAAGCCATCATCGGCAAACTCGCAATACGCGTGTGGCTGTTTACGGCAGGAGGGCTTCTTTTGTTTGCCGCCGGCGTCCAGGTGCTGACGTCGCGTTTTGTACTGTAGTGGCTGAACCAAAACCGGGGAAGTCATCAAACTTGATGCACTCGTAAAAAGTCGCGATCCGACGGCTTTGTAAAAAGTTCAAGATCAAGGCTTGCGCGATTTCGAAGAATGCAGAGTACTTGGCGTACGTGAAATTCTGAGAAATCGCGCGTAACGCAGATATTGGACTTTTTACGAAGC
>SLPT01000262.1 GCA_007131845.1 Desulfobacteraceae bacterium
GACTATAACGACGAGATCGAGATCGGCGGACGGACTTACCGGGTTACCGGGCATGAAAAGGAGCGCCGCTTCGGTATCGAGGACCCGAAATTCTGGGTCAAGCGGGCCGTGGATATTGAGTCCGGCCAGCGAAAAATCATCAAGTTCGCTTACTTTGAAAGCTTTATCACCACCCTGGGCGGCGTGAAGATCCGGTGCTACCGGAATCCGGACAAGGAAGGGGAGGTGCTGGAACTCATGCGGGGGCACCCGTTGTTCATGCAGGGGGAGGTATTCCGGGACCACCAGGGAAACAACATCCGGGTGCTCGATATTGTCCGGGGGACCAATATCTTTGTAAAACTCGACAACCTGGTGATGAATCACAGGGAGTATTTCGAGACGGTAATGCCGGATCTGCTTCAGGGGCTGCTTCCCGCATTTTCCGCTATCCGGGAGCTCCATGTCAACGGCTACCGGCACGGCGACATCCGAAGCGATCACGTTATTCTCGAGGCGAAAACCGGCAACATGGTCTGGATCGATTTCGACTACGATTACGATTCGCCTGAAAATCCGGCCAGTCTCGACCTGTTCGGGCTCGGCAACATTTTGCTGTATGTACTGGGCAAGGGATTTCACGATCTGTACATGATTGCATCGAATGCCGGACCCTACGAGGGGCTGCTCGACCGGATCGACCAGCAGGATTTTTCGATTCTGGACAAGAGCCGGTTTATGAACCTGAAAAAGATATATCCTTATATTCCCGAACAGTTAAATGATATTCTGCTGCATTTTTCAAGAGGGTCCCAGGTGTTCTACGAGTCCATCGACGAATTTCTGGACGATGTAAACCGGGCGGTCGACGCCTATTGTCTTTCATGACCGGAATAATGATGCACTCGTTAAAGTCTCGATCCGCCGGCTTTGTTAACAGTTCAAGATCAAGGCTTGCGCAATTTCGAAGAATGCAGCGTACCTGGCGTATGTGAAATTCCGGGAAATTGCGTATGCGCAGATATTGGGCTTTTTACGAAGCCGTCAATCATCCGTTTTTTGAGGAAAGCGGAAGGGAGGATATTGTTTTGGGAAGCACCATACTGGTTCCGTTAAACGACACGAATGCATCCAGGCGGGTAATCGATTTTCTGCTGAATCTGTCCCTTTGCGGAGACACCAGGCTCACCCTGATTCATATTTTCCGCAAGCCGAGTTCCGGAGAAGAACTCATGGGTAAAAAATTCATGGCGGAGATGCCGGCCCGGCTCGAAAAAATGCTGTCGGATGAAAAGGCGCGTCTCGTGTCCGAAAAGGGCTTCGATCCGGAAAACATCTCTATTGAGCTGGTTGACAAAGGATATGCCTCGGTCACCGAGGGGATTATCGATTATTTCAAAAGCGGTGATTTTGATATGGTGGTTATCGGCCGGAAGCACATGTCGAAATCCGAAGAGTTCGTACTGGGGGACATCTCGGCCAAGCTGATCCGCAACCTGCCCAAGACCGCGATCCTGGTGGTAAAAATGGAATAAAACGAATATCTTGTGCTACACGCCGTTAGCAGGAGGGAAGATCGCGAAGGGAGAACGCGTAATGAAAAAGGAGGATTATGACGGGTGATTGTCTTTTCTGCAACATTGCAGGTGGGAGAACGGATACTGAAATTCTTCATGAAACCGAAGACCTCGTGGTTTTCCGGGACATCAATCCCCACGCCCCGGTCCACCTCTTGATCGTCCCGAAAAAACACATCCGGTCGGTCAACGACCTTCAGCCGGAAGACGCTGAAATTGTATCAAAGCTTATTTATACCGCAAAAGAAATGGCCGTGCGGATGAAAATCAATGAATCGGGATACCGGATTTTTTTCAACGTGGAAAAAGGCGGCGGGCAGGTGATTTTTCACCTTCACCTGCACATGATCGGGGGATGGTGATAGCCTTGTTTTCAGGCTTCTGGTTTTGCAAGTCTGTCAAAAATGATGGCACCGAAAAAAGACCTAGCTAGCAATAAAAAAGTAGCTTCTTGATTTTACTTAACACTTAATCACTTAAAACTTAACACTGCCTGTATCTCCAGGATCCGTCTATCGGTGGTCCAGGGCGCGTCTTTCTCTTACAAAGTCCATCCCTTCGAAGCACTGCTCCACATCGTCGTAATACCATGCGCCTGTATCAATGCCGGATTCCCGGATAACCGTGATGGTTTCTCCGACGCCCCCCGGCAGGCGCTCCAGGTTGGGAGCCAGGTAAATGAACCCCGTGACCAGGAGCGCTGCGAGGGCAAGGCGCATCAAGCGCTTTGCAAGCGGAAGCTTTGCCGGGGACGGCGTTTTGTCCCCGGCAAAGCCTTGTTTGTGGTTATGGTGAGTATTGTCTTTCACGGATCGTGTTTCCCGTCTTCCCTATTAAGCGCCGGCCATCAGCTGGTCGGTGATATCCCGGAAGATAACCATGAACATCAGCCATGCAACGAACAGGGTGAGCAGCAGGTTGAAGCCCTGCCCGCAGACATAGAGAATGAGGGGTTTGCCGCCGCGCAAGGGCTCTTTGAGTTCGCGGTAGTTGATGCTCAATCCGATGCTGACGAACGCCAGTGCGAAGAACCAGCCGCGGAACCGGTTGGCCCAGGCAAGGATGCCGTCGCTGACCATGGCGTTGCCCCAATCCGGCGTAACAGCGCCCTGCATGATGGAGAAGATGATGGAGGCGCCGATGAATCCCAGGATGAACTTGGGGAAGCGGTACCAGATTTCGTAGAGCGCGCCGCTGGCGGTGAATTTGATGGGTTCTTCGCCGATTCCGCATGCTCTTTCCGGTTCCACCTTGAGGCACCAGTATGCTGCAACACCGAAAGCGATGACGCCGATCATGATATTCTGGATCATCTTGATGGTAGCAGCCACGTACATGGCTTCCATGCCGATGAGCTCTCCGGCCGCGACAACCGATCCGGTATTGTCAACCGTTCCGCCCAGCCACGCGCCGGCCCATACGGGATGCATGCCGGTTACATTGGCGATCAGCGGCAGAAGGAAAATCATGATAGCCACAAAGATCATGGACATACCGATGGCCAGGGTGAGTTCTTCTTTTTTCGCCCGGCTGGCAGCCGCCGATGCGATGGCTGCGGAGACTCCGGATACGCACATGTCAGAAGACACGGTAATGTTGAGTTCCTTGGAAGGCACCTTGATAATGTTCTGCCCGAACCAGTAGGTGGTAACAAGAACGATGGGTGTGACGACCCAGGTAACGAAGATACCGGGAATTCCGATCAGGGCAATCTGCCCGAACAAAATGCTCGCCCCCAGCAGAACCAGACCAGTCTTGATGAAAAATTCGGTCTGCCCGGCCGATTTGAGAAACTGCGGTACGCCAACGGTGTTGGAAATGATCAGGCCGAGTAAAAGCGCCCACATCACGTAGGAGAGGCCGACCGCACTCAGGGTGGCCTGGTTGGCTATCACGTATGCCAATGCCGCCAACGCGAAAATAATGGGAAATCCCGTATAGAACTGGCGCATATTGATGCCCATGAACTTTGCGCCAATGGAGAAAAAGACCATTATGATAGCCCCCAGCACGATCAGGCTGGGGATCAGGTTGTAAGCCTGGGTGTTGGCCGCACTCCGCGCGCTTGAATGCTCGGAACGGGCCTGACGCCATTCGCCAATGGCGGCTCTTGCTTCCGCGTTCAGTGCCGGGTCTTCAAAGTTGGCTGCCCGGGCCGCATCTTCGGCCGCCTCAGCCTGGGCGCGCGCTTCGGCGAGCCTTTCTTCCGCTGCTTCCAGGCGCGGTGCTGCCTCGGCCCGCTTGGCTGCGGCCTCTTCCTCGCCCATGTAAACAGACCGGATGGGGTTGGTATCCCAGCCCTTGGGGCGATCCGTTAAGCCGTGAACCGTTGCAGTGAAGCCTTCCCTTCTGGCCTGAATGCTGTTGAGCTGCGATTCGGCTTCCGTATAGGCAATCGTCCGGAAACCGGCCTCTTCCATTTCCTGGTTCATTGTTGCACGGTATTCCGGCATTTGCTCCACCGGCGGTTTCCATGTGAAAACACTAAAAACGGCGATGATGAACAAAAGCCCCGCGAGCCAAATGGCCCACCAGTCTTCGGTCGTGCCCATCTGCTTCCACATGCTGACTTTGGTTTCGGTTACAACATTATCGTTGTTTCCATTTTCAGCCATGGTGAGTACTCCTTTTTTTGGTTTAAAGTTTATAGTTATTGCTTAAATAATGGATTGTTTTTTGCATGGTTTTTAAATCAAGAAGGTCGCATCGCAATCGCTACTCAATTCGGGCGCCAAATTATTCAAGGAAAAAAAAAAAAAAAAAGCAGGCCATGTTTTGAAATAAAAATATATATTGTATTATTTTAGATATTTATGTTTTATCAACTCTTTTTTTTAACATATTGTCCATATCGTTGGAATCCACCTGTGTAAACCATGGTTGGCAGTTGTTGATTTTTTACCTGAGCTAAACCTGACGGCTTCATAACAAGTCCAATATCTGCGTTACGCGCAATTTCTCAGTATGTTTCGTATGCCAAGTACTCTGCATTCTTCGAAATTGCGCAAGCCTTGATCTTGAACTTTTTACAAAGCCGTCAGATCGAGACTTATTACGAGTCCATCAAACCTGATATGCCGGTAAAACATCTTTTTTGGCGTCAGTATTAAATTTTACCTAAAATCAATACTTTGTTTTTTGTCTGTTGGTTATCGGTTTGCCTGACGGGTTTTAAACAGGTATAGTCTCAGCCACAGGCGGCGAAAGACCGGAATGGAGGGGAGTGTCGCAACGGACGGATGGCGCTAATATTTGTTTGCATTGATGCTAACTTCAGGTTACACTTGCAGGAAATATTGACGGCTTCGTAAAAAGTCCATTATCTGCGTTACGCGCGATTTTTCAGAATTTCACGTACGCCAAGTACGCTGCATTCTTCGAAATCGCGCAAGTCTTGATCTTGAACTTTTTACAAACCCATCAGATCGCGACTTTTTACGAGTGCATCAATATTATGCCGCATATATTGGAAAAGGATATGAATCACTCACAAAAAATACAAAAAGACCGGGTGGAAAACAAAACGGAGGCCAGTTCTGGTCCGGCAGGCGAGGGTCAGGTCAAATTCGCCGATTTTTCCCTTAGCCTTCGTTCCAAGTTTTTGATGGGGACAGCCGCTATTCTGCTGGTGGTCTGTTTTTTGAGTGCGCTTTTGATTTATGAGCGCGAAAAACGGCTTCTGGAGACATCTGCCTACCAGGAAACCCGGCTCGTTATGGAAGCGGTTGAAGCCAGCCGGGAGTATGTGCGGCAGAGGCTGCGGCCCAAAATGCGTGAACGGTTCGGCGATGATTACTTCATGCTCGAAGCCATGTCCACCTCCTACGTCGGCCGCGAGGTAATGGAGCGTTTTCAGGACACCATGCCGGAATACGAATACCGGCGTGTCTCCGTCAATGCCCGGAATCCGGCTTCCGAGGCCAATGCAACGGAAAAATCGATGATCGCCCATTTTCGGGAAAACAACGCAAATGACAACTGGGTCGGAATGATGAATGTGAAGGATCAAGCGCATTACATGCGCTTCCAGCCGGTCTATTTCAAACAATCCTGTATGTCATGCCATGGGGATCCTGCCGATGCGCCATCCGATCTGATCAATCTTTACGGAGCGGAAAAAGGATTCGGAAAATCTCCGGGGGAGCTTGCGGGGTTGATCGCAGTCAGTATTCCCGTGGAAAGAGCCCTTGCGGGCATTCAGGAAAAGGCGACATCCGTGTTTCTGGTGGTTCTGTTGGGCGTGTCCGGATTTTACCTGATCCTGATTGTTTTTTTTAACCGGGTGGTCATCCATAATCTTCGCAGCGTATTGAACCTTTTCAAGGATGAGGTGGAGGATACCGGCATCTCCGCCGCTATGCCGGTTGAAAACACGGGCGACGAGTTCCGGGAACTCTCCCGTGCGGCAACCGTCATGGCCGATCATCTGCAGCGCACGCGCAAGCAATTGGAAAGCTATGCCCAGGATCTGGAGGTAAAGGTCGACCGGCGGACAAGGGAACTTCAGCATTCCGAGCAGCTATTGAAAGAAAAAGTTGCTGCCCGCAACCGGGAGCTCAACACCCTGAATTCGATTGCCGAGCTGACCACACGTGCCAGGGGGCTGGCGGATATCTGGCCGGATGCCATTCGCCGCACCCTGGATCTGATCCCGGCCGCCGGCGCCGGCATCTACCTGTATGATCCGGATAACAATCAGCTGTTGCTCTCATACCGCGAAAACGCCAATAACCTGCCGATGGATGTGATTTGTCCCACGCAGAATGTGTTGATTCATGAAAACATGGACATTGATCCATTAGCCTGGTCCATGTGCAGAGCCCTGGCTGGGCGCATGGACGGTTTCCGGTCGGAGCGTTTCGGCCACTGCCTCAACATACCCCTGGAATGCCGCGGCAACGTGCTGGGTGTTATTAGCTTTACGAATGTCGATTTCGAAGAGATCTCCGATGAGCAGCAGACGCTATTGCGGTCCATCGGCAAGCAGATCGGCATCGCCCTGGAAAGTCTTTCCGGGCTTCAGAAGCTGATACAGAGCAAGGAGCTGCTTCAGTCGGTTTTCGACGGCATCACCGACCTGGTCATTCTGCTCGACGACGAGTACCGGATCAAAATGGTCAACAAGGGATATCTTGAACAGTATGACGTCGAGCCGGAAGACGTCCTTGGCGAGCCCTGTTATGTCGTGCACGCGGGCTTGCAAAATCCATGTCCTCATTGCGACCTGGATCGGGTAATCGGCGAAAAGCGCGCCGTCACGAGCGAGAATCGCTGCGGCCGGGGGAAGATCCACCTGGTCCATTATTACCCGGTGTTTGACGA
>SLPT01000327.1 GCA_007131845.1 Desulfobacteraceae bacterium
ATCTTCCATGATGTTGGTGGTAATCCGCAGGTAGTCCCGGCCGTCCCGGACGAAAATCGTGGAAACAACGCCAAGATCGTCACTGATGGCATCCACCATCCCGTGCCGGCCTTCAACGGGGCTGCCATCCGCATCCACCATTTGCCCGTTTTCATAGCGAAGCTCCCCGAAATGCCTGTCAACATACAAATGCGCGGCATTGACATCGCCGCCGATTTTCATTTCCAGGCCGTGGCTGATCAGGTTGTCGGCCATCCGCGAGGAATACAGGTAGGAAACGCCAGTGAGCAGCACCCCCGCCAGCAGCAGCAGCAGGAAAAACGCGCCGGCCAGCTTCATTCTCAAGGAAAGTCCTTTAAGCATAACAATCCACCTCCCATGAATCAAAAATTAATATTAAAAACAGTTATTTATTTATTTCACCCCAACAGTGTACAAAAAGGCCGGCCCGTGCAGCGGCAGGCCCCTGGTAGAAAGGAGGCTTTAACCATGCAATATCTGTTCCGACCTGACAGGTTCGCAACAGCGACCAGGACCACAGGATGTGCTGACGAAGAAAGCGCATCGTTTAAACGCCGCCGCGACAAATCCCACAGAATAATGACGCTTAGGATGCGCTTCCTTCGTCAGCGCATCCTATGGTCCTGTCACGGCCAATCGCCGGGGACGGGAATTCTTTTATTACTGAAAGCAGGAAGAAACGGTTTATCAGGGTATAATGAACCTGAACTGATTAGCTGAAGATTCTGAAAGGCGGGAAGTATGTCAAAAAAATGTCACAACGACAGGAAATTGACAGGAAAACAGACTGAAGATTGTGTTTTTGGAATGAGGTCGGACCTCTACAACCATCCGAAATAAAAACAAACCAATGCATCCCCCCCCTTTTTTCCTCTTGGAATTGCGATTTTACCTCCAAAATGACCCTTGTAGCCAACCAATGCACCCAAAACAATACGGGTGAAAACGGGGCCGAATCACTTTAAGCATACGGTTTTGTATTGTTTTCCTGCCCAAAGAGCGGGCTGAATGGTTATCCCGGCACCACCGGCAGTTGATGCGCTTCCTTCGTCAGCACATCCTATGGGCTGCGACGATCAGGATTGATGAGCGTGGAACACGGTTGAACCGGATGGTTGATACGGGAAATACGAGGGCTGCAATACCACCTGTTGCTTTTTGCGAATCCGATAATATTGATCAAAGCCGTTGCGAAGGATATGACGTCATTGCCTTCTTGACGGACCGGGCTTAATGTCATATTATGATTTCAAAATGATATCATTTAAGCACATCAATATCAGGAGGCGGTATGAAAGCAATCACTATACGGGGCATAGAACCTGAAGTGGCCGAGAAGCTAAAGCAAACCGCAAACTCGCAGGGGAAAAGCACAAACCGGCTGATCCTCGATATGATTAAAAAAGAACTCGGTTTTGAAAAGAAAAAACAATACTCCCGACGATATAATGATCTTGATGATCTTTTCGGAACATGGAGCGAGAGCGAATTCCAGGAAATCAGCAACACAATCGATCAGCAAAGACGAATCGATCCGGAGCTCTGGCCATGAGAAAAGCAATGATCGATACGAACATATACTCCATGGCCATGAGAGGGGATCCGGACATCGTTGGTTTGTTGCGAAAAATTGACCGGATAGGTATATCAACAATAAGCGTTGGCGAGCTTTTCTCCGGCTTCAAAGCGGGCGGCAGGGAAGAAAAAAACCGGGAAGAACTCGAGCTATTTCTTGACTCTCCGAGAGTGACAGTTCACGCAATCGAGGTGGAAACCGCCGATTGGTATGCCGTGATACTCAATCAGCTTAGAGCCTCCGGCACACCGATTCCGACAAATGATATATGGATTGCCGCTTCCGCCTTTCAGCATGGCTATAAACTCCTTACAAACGATAAACATTTTGGCTTTATCCAGGGGCTGGTTCAAATCGGGAAGGACTAAAAACGGCAACCCGCGAGAAAGACGCAATGGAGTCGGACCTTGCCGCGACCTGCTAAACGGATAGGCTGGGATAAGCGGTGTTAATTCTCAAAGCCAGAGTATCGGGGTATAGGATTCCACAGCCTTGAATTCCGGATCCCCGGTAACAATGGTGGCGGAAAATTCCATGGCAGCAGCCACTGCAAAGGCATCTGCATAGGACAGCGGGTGTTGGGCTTTTATCTCCGCAGCCGCAATGGCACGATCCGTGCCTGCATCCACCAGGTGCACCGGCAGTTTTGAAATGTCTTCAACCACTTCCCGGGCTGTTTCTGTTCCCAGCTTGCGGGAAACGATGTAATAGATTTCGCCCAGATTGATCACTGAAAGCAGGAGCGAAGCATCACCGATCCGGGCTTTTCTGAGGATATCGCGCACCACCCCGCCGCCATGCTCGGCCTGAAAATAGGCGAGCATGGCGTAGCTATCGAGAACAAATCCCTTTTTTTTCACGCTGCTTCTCCTCTGCCCTTTCTTCCAGCAGCGCCCTGGTCAGGGAAGATTTCCCGGCCAGCTTGCCAAAAAGGGTATCCACGATGTCATCGGCCTGTGGTTCAAGAATGATTTTTCCCCCAACTTCACGGACAGTCATTTTCATGCCGGGTTTGATGCGGATCCTTTTTCGGATCGGCGCAGGGATCACCACCCAGCCCTTGGAAGAGACAGTTACTGTTTTTGTGTATGCCGAGGTCATACGCTCTCCGATGTTATACATTTTATTTAAAATGGTATAACTTCATGAGATAAATGTCAAGCTAACCGCAATGTTACCCCCTGAATTACCGTTGTAATCCAACCAGTGCACTCCAAAACAATACGGTTGGATACGGGGTCGAAACACTTTAAATATTTGGTTTTATGGAATTTTACTTCCAAAAGAGCGGGCTGAATGGTTATCCCGGTATCACCGGCAGTTGATGCGCTTCCTTCGTCAGCATATCCTATGGCGTACCCCGGCATTGGGGCGATTTCGATCCCGATTTCGATTTCGATTTCGAAGGGCAGGCCGGACGGTGCATGCCAAAATCAATACGCACGATCCGGACAAGACCAATGCATCCATTCGGGCGGCTGCCTTACGTCTGCGGGATTCGATATGCCGTCATTGCTTTCTTGACGGACTGCGCTTAATGTCATATTCTGAATATATTTTACTATAACGTACTAAAAACCATGAAACACCCCGGGAGGTAGGCAATGAAAAGACCCCTGATCACCCTGGTTCTGGCCGGCATTCTGGTTGCGGCAATCCAGAGCACCGCCTTTGGCATCAACCTGGTTGAAAACGGCGATTTTGAACAGGTCAGGGCGGATTCCTCGCCCGCGGGATGGGCATGGGCACTGGCCAGGAACACCCAGGCGGAGTTCGCCTTTGATGATGAGGAACGGATTCAGGGATCTCACTCCCTGAAAATAACCGTAAAAGACGATACCGGGCAGGTAAACCTGATGCCCGAGGCCACGGCCATGGGAACGCCTCAACCGGGGGCGTCCTATGAACTGTCTGTTTGGGTCAAGACACAGGATCTGCGCTACAACCGGTTCATGGTAACACCGGCCATACGATTCAACTTCCGACCGACCCGCGTGCGGCCTACCCCGCTGTTCAACCTCATGGACGACGTGGGAACAACGACAGACTGGAAGCAACTGACCATGCAGATCACCGCCCCCAATGATGCCCGGGAATTCATACTCGATATGATTATCACACAGGGTACCGTCTGGATCGACGGGGTATCCCTAACGAGAGTCGACTGAAACGTATCCGGTCATGTTTCGAGCAGGATATCCCGCAAGCGTGCCAGGTCTTCTTCCGTCAGGGCGGTTCGTTCAACAAAATAGCCCGCCGCGGAACCATAGCGGGTTTGGATGTGGGCTGTGACCGCTTCGATGCAGTCCCTGGGTGCCGTCAGATAGGGGAACACGCGGTCCGGATCGATCCCCTGCCCGCTCATCAACCGATAGAGTTCAGGCAGCAGTTCCGCGATATAGATATTGGACAACTGATGATCGTCTATGACGGTCTCCTCCGGAACCCCCAGGGCGAGCAATAACAGCGCGGCACAGGTGCCGGTACGGTCTTTTCCCCCGGTGCAGTGAAACACAAGGGGCCCGCCCTCCGGGTCGAGCAGCTCGAAAACAACCCGCTCCCACGCATGGGCAAAGGATTCGATGTTGCCGATATACCCGTCCACCATGAAATCCGGATTGAGCCAATCCGTATCCCCTTCCCGGAAACGTTTCACGGCCTCCCCGAAATCATATTTTCCATGGGTGACCGGCAGGTGAATGTAGGACGTGTCGTTCGCCGGAAGGCGGTCGGGACTGTTTGCAATTTCCGAGTCGGTCCTGAAATCCACGATACGGCGAACGTTCATCTCGCGCAAAAGCGCTAAATCCCGATCCGAGAGCTTCCCAAGTCCGTCCGCCCGAAAAACCCGCCCCCATCGGACACGGCGGCCGTCATGCCCGGCGTAGCCGCCCAGGTCCCGGAAGTTGACCGTCCCGTCGAGCAGCAACCGACGCTCGGCAACGATCATGGCGCTTTTTCCCGATACGATTTCAAAGTAATGCCTGGCCTGAGGATCCAACCAATCGATATCGACGCATCCGTCTTCGGAAACCGCCACCGGCGTGCGCCGGTCGATGGCATCGGGGGATTTCCCGTGATATATGACCGCTTCCCCGCCGGGGTCATTGGTCTCCCAGCAGATTCGGAAAACCCCGCGCCCGATTTGCAAAGCCGCCGCATCGACAATTGTACCGGCCCGGTGGTTATTTGTATTTTTCTTTTTTTTCATGACCATCCACTATACAGGAAATCCAGTCCAAACACCAAGCATTTCAACGGCCGGGCATTATGGACAATACCCCGGTGGATGATTATGATTTTAGTATGTCAGCGTGAATCACCCCGATTTGCGCATTATTTCGCCCGGCGTGTTTCACCCTGACGAAAAAGGGAAAAACCAAAGGGAGGATGACATGGAAAAAACCGATGCCAATATTCTTAAAAAACCCCGAACCCTTGCTCCGTCTTCAGCCCGAAAATCCGGAACTTACCGGCAGTTCATCGAAAAAGCGTTAGACCATGCCGGCATCACCATCAACGGGGACCAACCCCACGACATCATGGTATATAACGACCAACTCTATGAACGGGTCCTGCGCAACGGCGTGTTGGGCGTTGGAGAAAGCTACATGGACGGATGGTGGGATTCTCCGGCTCTCGACCGGTTTTTCGACCGGATTTTCAGGGCCGACCTGAAGCGATATTTCGAAGGAAACTGGCATTTCTACCTCCACGTCCTGAAATCCCGTCTGAAAAATCTCCAGGAAGGGGCAAGATCCTACGAAGTGGGCAAACAGCATTACGACGTGGGAAACGACTTTTACAGGGATATGCTCGACTCCCGCATGACGTATACATGCGGCTACTGGCAGAACGCAGCGACCCTGGATGCGGCCCAGGAGGCCAAGCTGGATCTGATCTGCCGCAAGCTCGAACTGGAACCGGGTATGAGCGTTCTCGATATCGGCTGCGGATGGGGGTCATTCGCCCGCTATGCTGCGGAAAAATATGGCGCGTCGGTTACCGGGGTCACCATATCCGGCGAGCAGGCGGATCTGGCAAACGAACAGTGCCGGGAGCTCCCCGTAAGCATTCTGCTTCAGGACTACCGGGAGGTGAGCGGACGATTCGACCGCGTCCTTTCAATCGGAATGTTCGAGCATGTCGGCTACAAGAACTACCGAACCTACATGGAAGTCAGCCGGCGCTGCCTGAAAGACGACGGGATCGCCTTGATTCAGACCATCGGCAGCAACCGGAGCTTGACTACCAGCAATCCATGGATGAGCAAATACATTTTCCCGAACTCCATGCTCCCGTCCATTGCACAGATCGGATCGGCCATGGAAGGGATTTTTGTCATGGAAGACTGGCACAATTTCGGCCCCCATTACGACAGGACACTCATGGCATGGCATGACAATTTCGAAAAAGCATGGCCGAAGCACAGGGATCGCTACGGGGAGCGGTTTTACCGGATGTGGAAATTCTACCTGCTGAGCTGTGCAGGCACGTTCCGGTCCAGGCTGAACCAGCTCTGGCAGATCACCATGACCCCGCAGGGAAGGGCCCAGCCCGACTGCCGCCTTTCATAGAAACACCACCCGGATCAGAGGGTCTTGTTCCCGGATGATCGATTCAATCCGGGCCTGCTCCCGCCTGTTTTCCACCGGGCGTACCCTGGACACCGGACGCCCGGCAGGTGTGATCTTGTATGCCCGGTCAACGACAAATCCAACCACCAGGGCGTATGCGCCACCACCAGCACCGCAGCAGGAGCGGTCCACCTTGAATATTCCCGTGTAGTACAAAATCACGGCCCCCCGGAAAACCATCCGGCGCTCCCCGGTGAGTTGGTATTCACCGCCGCTGGCGGAAACCGGGGCGTTTATTTCCATATGCTCGAAATCACGGGTTGCGTCGCTCACTGCATCACTCCTTTTACTTTGGCAGACAGGCGGGATACTGCAGTTGAACGGTTGCCAAATCCCGCAACAGTTGTTACAGTAGTATACTCGTAAAACGTCGCGATCTGAAGGCTTACAAACCACCGGGACCAGAAACAACAGGAGCCGAAACATGCCGTATTATGCAAAAGACATCATGGAAACATCTTTTGACGTAATCCACAAAGACGACCCGGTCGAAACGGCCATTGAAAAAATTGCAGGAGGGAAAGTCCGGACCACGGGTCACAAAACCGTAAGCCTGCTTGTAATCGATGATTTTCGCAAGCTGACGGGCGTTATCACCATGTTCGACATCCTCTACCACCTGCG
>SLPT01000338.1 GCA_007131845.1 Desulfobacteraceae bacterium
TATGATGCGCTTCCTTCGTCAGCACATCCTATGGCGTTTTTATAAATCCGTCTGATAACGACTTTTTACGAAGCCGTCAATTTTTGGTAGCACATGAAACGCGATGGCATGGGCTGAATGCTTTGCGAATGTCATTATACACCAAACGCGCGGAAACCGTCATATAAAATGGTTGTATCCGCCGACCATCGAATGTTTTCCGGGGTGCCTGAAAACAGGGACGGCTAGCCGATGCCCAGTTTTTTTAATTTCAGGTACAGCGTTTTTCTCTCGACGCCAAGCATTTCAGCCGCCCTGCTCCGGTTCCACCGTTGGTGTTCGAGCACCTGGATAAGGTAGTTTCTTTCAAAGCGCGCCATGGCATCGCGCAGCGGTTCCGTCCTGTCCGGAATCATCGGAGCAAGCGGCTCTTCCCGGGATGGACTCTGCGGAAGACAGTTGGCAAAGTCGATATGCCCCAGATCCACGAACCGCTGGAGCGTGTTTTCCAGTTCCCGGATGTTTCCGGGCCAGTGATGGTTCATCAGTGAATCCAGCACATGGCCGGGCAGGGCCTTTACCTTGCCGGCTGCGTGCGATTTTGCGGACCTGGTTGAATGAATCCGCTCCATGAAGTACTCCGCCAGAAGCGGGATGTCTTCCTTTCGTTCCCGCAGGGGCGGGATATAGATGGGAATGATGTGGATGCGGTAGAAGAAGTCTTCCCGCATGGCGCCCGATTCAACGAGCTTTCGCAAGTTGCCGTTTGTGGCTGCGATGATCCGGACATCGGGTTTTCGCAGCCGGCTGCCGCCCACCGGGGTGTATCCGCCCCCCTCGATGGCCCGGAGCAGCTTGACCTGCATCCCGGTCGATATTTCGGCCAGTTCATCCAAAAACAGAGTGCCGTTTTCAGCCAGATCCAGCACACCCGGTTTGTCCTTGTCCGCCCCGGTAAACGCCCCTTTCCGGTATCCGAAAAATTCGCTTTCCAGCAGCTCCGACGGTATGGCGCCGCAGTTGACCGGGATGAACCGGTTGGCGGAACGCTCGCTCAGCTTGTGGATGGCGCTTGCGGCCAATTCCTTTCCGGTGCCGGATTCGCCGTAGATGATCACGTTGGCGTTGGTAGCCGCGGCCCGGAGAATCAGCTCGTACATCTTCTGCATGGGCTCGCTCTTGCCGACGATATCGCCCAGGCGGTAGCGGTCCCGGGGGGTCTCCCGCAGGCGCCGGTTTTCCTTTTCGAGGCGTGCCTCCCGTTCCCGTATCAGAAATTCACGCTGCTTTCGCTCGTGGATGTCGATGAGAATCGTCTGGCACTGTTCCACCGTTTCGTCGGTACTGTAAACCGGGGTGCTCATGGCGTAGTACCAGCGGCCGTCGTTGGGATTTTCGAATTCGACCTGAACGGTCTCTCCGTTGAAAACCTGTTCGGTTGCGCACCACGGGCATTTTTCCTTCCTGCGGAAAAGGACGCGATGGCACGGGCCGTCCCCGGGACGGTAGTGGATGGCGCGGGCAAGGGCGTTGTTCATGAATCCGATCCGGTGTTCCCTCGAGCAGGTGTAGATAAAACCGTCAAAGGCTTCGATGATGCCGCTGAGCCGCGATTCGGACTCCCGCAGGGACTTTTCGGCGTCTTTTACGGATGTGATATCGATCAGCGATGCCACGGATCGCGCGGTTCCCGGGATCATGTCGACGGAAAGCAGCATGTTCTTGAGCCGCCCGGATTTGTCCTTCAGGGTGAATTCGTAGCGGGTGGGCGCGGTATAAGCATTCTGACGCCGGAACCGGTGATACTGCATCATCCGTTCCCGATCCGCGTCAAAGGCGATAAAATCGGGCCATGGCTTTTTCCCTTCGAGTTCGGCCTTGGAAAAACCGCTGATCCTTTCGAAACCGGCGTTGGCCAGGGAAATGGTCATGTCGTTTTCGATAATGATGGTGCCGGCCCCGGTGATCTCGAATATGCTTTTATAGTGTTTTTCATTTTCGATCAGGGTGCGGACAATCTCGTTATCGGCGGTATCGGGGCGGACGAATCCTTCGATGTAGGCTGCCGAGGCATCGGCATGGCGCGCAGTCCGCATCCGGAGTTCCGTATCGATTTCCGTGCCGTCTTTACGCCGGAACGTTTGTTTATACGTCAGCAGGGTGCCGTGGCGAACCGCTTTTTCCATTATTTCCCGGCGCCGCTCCGGGCTCAGGGTGAGCTGGGAAACGACGCCGGGATCATTGTACACGTCGTCCATGTCCGGATCAAATCCCAGCATTTCCAGCAGAACGCGGTTTGCCGCCAGGAGCTTTCCGTCGGTGGAAGTCTGAAAAATCCCGACGGGCACGCTGTCGAAAAGATCCTGGTACCAGTTGGTTTCATACATTTCAGTGCGGCTGCGTTCGTCTTTCCGGGTGTCCATCGTCGCGTGGTTTTCAGGTTGTTCAGCGGTTTTCATATGTGGCGGGCGCTCCCGGTAAACGGTCATTTATAACCGGCTTCGAAACATTGTTTATACAACAGCATACACCATTTTCCGTGCAACAGGCAAGCCCTTAGAATTCTGCGGGACGGTCAATCGTATGCAGGATGTCGCTGTCCCCTCCCGCTTACATGCCATTGACCTGCTTCCTGCTGAATATAGGGGCAATTCCCTGAAGGGGTATCCCGGTTGCCGGGATAGCCGCCACACCCCTTCAATGGAATTGACCTTTGATCTTCCATTGGATGTTCTTTCCGGATCGGCTCTGATTTATAATATCGATCCCGATATCGATCCCGATCCCGATCCCGATAGCGATAGCGATAGAAATCAAATTTCAGATGCAAGTTTCAACATGATCCTGCATGGGATCGCCATGCCCGGCACGGCTGGATGGTTTGACACAACCGGGGTTTTGTGAGATATAGATAACAGCTTTGAAAAAGGCCCGATATCAACCCCATCGCGACTTTCAATCAATATATTCGTTTGGCAGGGAGAAAACGAAAGATGAACAACCTCGCAGCAATCGCGGATTTCCCGGAAAAACATTTCTTGCGCAACAAGGCGTGCATCCTTTTCATCATGGCGTTTCTGGCGGCTGTCTTTCTGCTGCTGCCGGCACATGGAGTAAAGGCGGCGTCCGGTGATGATGTTTTTCCGTCGTTTGGAAACGGTCCCGTGGATGTGCGGATTTATGCCAGTTATTTCTGCCCCCCCTGCCGGCTCCTGGAGCCCGAGCTGGAGCCGGTTCTCTCAGAGCTGGTAGAAGATGGCAAAATCCGGGCAACGTTCGTGGATGTCCCGCTTTCCCGGGCGATTCCCTATATTCACTATTTCCTGTACGCACTCAACGAAGATCCCGGAATGGAAAATGCTTTCAGGGTGCGCCATGTCCTGTTCGACGTGGCAAAAGAGCGGGGAGGGCCGGACGAGATCCGCAAGGCTTTCGAAGAAGAGGGGATCGCGCACGAGTCGTTCGATCTCACAGGGGTGTTTACGAAAATGAACCGATACCTCCAGGAAGATGCTATTCGGAGCACGCCCAGCGCGGTCATTCAGACCGAAACGGAAAGTACCCTGTATACCGGCGGCGGAAGCATCCTGGAAGCGCTTGAAGCAATCAAGCAGGATGAATACGGCTCAGAAAACGGGGAGGATGCGTGAGCACATCCATCCGCCGGATTGTTTTTGTTTTTTTTTTTGTTGTGCGGCTGTGCCGCCATGCATCCCGCCCCTTCTCCCGTCCCTCCTGATTCCGGAATCAGCAATTCCTCATCGGGCGGCGGCCCTCCGGAATCAAACACTTTTCAGCAGGCTTTGACGGACTCTGAGCAAAGCCCTGCGGGGATGCCGGCGGAGTCCGGTGACGACGCGGCATCCGATCAATATGCCACACCAGACGCAGTGCTTGTAACGGAAGCGCCGCTTACTCTGGATGCGGCCATTAAAGCCGCGATGGCAAACAATCCGGAAGTGGCCGCGGCAAAGTGGGATGCCGCCGCCGCCTCGGCGCGCAAGGACCGCGCAGCCGGACAGCGTCTGCCCGATATCGGGCTTTCCGGAGATTATACCCACAGGCTGGACAGGGAACGGGTCATCCCCACCCGCCGGGAGGGGGAGCCCGGCGCTTTCAGCCGGTCCGTCGCATCCGCTGAGGTGGTCTTGTCCGTTCCGGTCTATACCGGCGGAAGGCTTTACAGCGAGGTGCAGGCGGCCGAGCTGCTCCGAGAGGAGGCCCGGCGAAATCATGTCCGTACCCGGCAGGCCCTCGTGTTCGATGTATCCTCCGTTTTTTTCCGGATCCTCGCTCAGCGAAGCGTCATCGAGTCCCTCGAGGTTTCTGAAAAAGCCCTGGAAGAACATCTACGGCAGACCGAAGAATGGATCGCCCTGGAAAAAGCCGCCCCCGTCGACCGGATGCGCACGGAGGTCCGCATGGCGGAGCTCCGGCAGGACTTCGTCCGGGAAAAGAACCTCCTTTCCATCCAGCACCGCATACTGGCCAATCTCATGGGACTTCCAGGCCGGGCCGGGCGGATCGAACCCGCGGGCGAGCTGGAGGAAAAAATGGTGTTTGATCTTCCGGATGCCGATGATGCCCTGGAAACGGCAAAACGTAACCGGCAGGATTTTCTTGCGGCCAAGGCCGCCGCAGAGGCCCATGCGAAGAAAGTCGATGCGGCAAAAGGGGATAGATGGCCTGTCATATCCCTGGAGGGTGCCTACGGGGGCCGCCGGGCACTGGGTTCCGTAAGCGGCCCCGGTGATGATTCCGGGGATACGGGGCGGATCGGCGTCGCAATGGAAATGCCGCTTTTCCAGGGGGGATCCGTCGATGCATCGATCCGGGAAAACCGGGCGGAATACGCAGCCGCGCGGCAGCGGCTGCGTTCACTCGAGCACCGGATCGCCCTGGAAGTGGAAACGGCTGTTCTCGATGTGCAGGCGGCGGACGAACAGGTGCGGGCCGGCAGGACAACCGTCGCACTGGCCCGGGAGACGCTGCGCATCGAGCAGGAAAAATATGCCGCGGGCACCGCTTCGGTGGCGGACGTTCTGGACGCGCAGGCAGCCCTGCTGGACGCTGAAAAAACATACTACCGGGCGCTGGCGGAATTCCGGACGGCCGTGGCCCGGCTTCATCTGGCGATGGGGGAAATATGAAGAAAACAGCGCGGTGGGCTGCGGTGTGTATCGGCGTGGCCGCATTATTCGCAGGCGCGTATTTTCTGATTGCAAAGCAGGACGAAAACGGAGCCGGCGAGGGGTCTTCGTCCCGGGGAGGGGGCGCGGAACCGGTCGAGACTGTTGCTGCCGCAAGGAATGCCATCTCCGAAACCCTTGTGCTGAGCGGAACGGTGGAAGCGTACCGCATCGCCCGGCCGGGGTCCGCTGCCGAAGGGCCGGTGGAGTATCTTGCGGTGCGCGAAGGAGACCGCGTGACAAAAGGGGACAAGCTCCTTTCCATCGGCCGCAGAAAAGGCATCGATGCGGAGGTGCGTTCCCTGCGGGCGGAGGTGAAAAAGGAAGCGGACAGCCTGGAGCGCACCCGGCAGCTCGTTCAAAAAGACGCCCTTCCCGGTGAGGCCCTCGACCAGGCCGTATTCGCCCACGAAAAGGCTTCAGCGGACCTGGCCCGGGCCGAGGAGCGGCGAAGGGATTATCTTGTGGAGGCCCCATTTGACGGCGTGATCCGGGAGATCCTGGTTCACGAGGGAGGTTTCGTGGCGCCCCGCGAAGCGGTGATCGAGATCTATGATCCGGAAAGCCTCGTGATTCGGGCAGCGGTTTCCGAGCGGCATGCTGCGGGCATGGAAGCCGCCATGCCCGTGGAAATACGCTTCGACGCATACCCGGACAAGCCCCTGCGCGGTGAAATCGTCCGGGTTTTTCCCTGGCTGGATCCGGGGACACGGACGCGGACGGTTGAAATCCTGCCGCAGGAAGATCTTGTGCTTCTTCCCGGGATGTTTGCCCGGATCGAAGTGCTGCTCAAAACGGCCTCCGATACGCTCGTCGTGCCGGTGGAAGCGATTCTGCCCACGGAAGAGGGGGATGCCGTTTTCGTGGTATCGGACGGCAAAGCCCGAAAACGGCAGGTTGACGTGGGCATTGAAACCAACCGCAAAGCCCAGATTCTTTCAGGAGTGTCCGAGGGGGAGCCTGTCGTTGTCCGGGGTGCAAGGGGTCTGTCGGACGGGGATGCTGTTTCGCCTGTGAAACGGGACGATGAGGATTCCGGGAACCCCGGAACAAGGGATGCCGGGCAATGATATGGACCCGATACGCCATATACAGGCGCCTGGCCGCCGGAGCCATTGCGGCCCTGCTGGTTGTTCTGGGGCTTTACGGGCTTTTCCGGCTGCCCATGACCTATCTGCCGGCTATTACGTATCCCCTTGTCAAGGTTGAGATCCGTTGGGAAGGGGCGGCTCCCGAAGAGGTTGAAAAAAACATTGCCGAGCCAGCGGAGCGGATGATTTCCACCGTGGATCGGCTGGACCGCATCGAGTCCTCGTCCATGGAGGGGCTCTACAGCCTTGATGTCCACTTTGAATACGGCGCGGACGTGGACGTGGCATTCCAGGACGTCCAGGCGGCGCTGGCCCGGGTACGGGGCCGGCTGCCGGACGACGCCGAGGAACCTTATGCATTCAAGGCGGATCCTTCCCAGATTCCCGTGATGCAGCTTACCGTCGCTTCCGACCGGTGGGACCCGGTCCGGCTGAGGGACTGGGTGGAGGACCATTTCCAGGACCGCGTTCTTGCGGTCA
>SLPT01000013.1 GCA_007131845.1 Desulfobacteraceae bacterium
TGAGGTTCTTGGAGCCCATGACGGCGCCGAATCCGCCCGTGGCGCTTCCTTCGTGGTCGGTCATGATCGTGGCATTGCGGCACAGGTTTTCCCCTGCCGGGCCGATGGCCAGAAACCGGGCCTTATCTCCGTGGCGCTCCTTTAGCGCCTTGTGCACGTCATAGACGCCTTTGCCCCAGAGATCGGCCGCATCAAGAATCCTAACGCCGTCGTCTTCGATCAGGATGTAGGACGGTCTTTCGGCCCGTCCGCTCACTACAAGCCCGTCATATCCGGCCCGCTTGAGCCAGGCCGGGAAAAACCCGCCCAGGTTGCCATAGCAGAAGCCGTCTGGCATCCGCATGGGGGATTTGCCCATGATCGTCATGCGTGTGGCGCCCTGGGCGCCGGTGCCGACGATGGCCCCGCTCATGCAGATCAGCCGGTTTTCCGGATCCAGAGCCCCGGTCTCCGGAAGGACTTCCTCCCAGTAGATGCGCGTGGCGATCCCCCGGCCGCCTAAAAATCGCCCGGCATAGTCCATGGTATCCTCGGTGGATACCGAAGATGCGCCGAGATCGATGCGGGCGATCCGGCCGGACCATCCGAAGATGCTTTGCCTCATGGTTTTGCCTCCCTCCATGGATTGCAGGCCGGCTTGTATACCGGACAGCGGTGGCCTTTACCGGATCTTGTCCCGGATTTTGACCGTGATGCTGATATTTTAACGGTTATTATATTGACGTTTCCATTATCTTTGATCATGTTTATTTGCAATCCGAAAAATAGTATTTTATCATAGCAGAAGTAAAGTTGATTTTATCACAAGTCAGACGGCAGTGCGAGGCAAAAGACACGGGCGAAGTTCTGTTTTCTGCATCCGCCTGCCGGCAGGCTCCAGAGCAAGGGAGATATGATGAGGCAATGGTCTGAGTGGAATCGTACGGATCGGCTCCTTGAAAAGACGCACCTTGTTCCGCCTGAAGGCAAAAGCAAGGTGACAACCCTTGCCGGGGCCATAGAAAGATACATCCGGCCGGGCCAGGCAATTCAGTTCGGGGAGAAACCGGCTTTTCCCACCGGCTACCCCATGGCCCTGCTCAATGAAGTGGTCCGCCGGTATTACGGGAAGAACCCCGCCTTTACGTATATCTCCTACGGCGGATATGCCAATACGCTGGCCCCCATGATCGCGGGTAAAATGATCAAAAAGATCATCACCACGTTTCTGGGGGATCCGTATCCCCATCCATCCCCCAACCGTGTGTTCCAAAACGCGTTTTCCGAAAAGAGCGTGGTGATCGAAAACTGGACCATGCTGAGCCTCACCCTCCGCCTGATGGCCGGGGCCGCCGGGCTTCCGTTTTTGCCTACCCGGTCCCTGGCGGGCAGTTCCATGGAAGCGGACAATCCTGATTTCGCATTGATCACGGAGCCTTTCGGGCAGGAGCGGATCGGCCTGGTCCGGGCGCTTCGCCCCGATATCTGCCTGATTCACGGCTGGGTGGCCGATGAGGCGGGAAATACCGTGCTCAACTGCCCCTGGGGCGGAAACGTTTACGGCGCCTTAGGCGCCCGGGAGGGGGTGATCGTTTCCGTGGAAAAAATCGTTTCCATGCAGGAGATGAAGCAGTACCGGGAGCATGTGCGCATACCGGGCCATGTCGTCCGGGCGGTCGCGGAAGCGCCGTTCGGGTCGCATCCGTCCGGGCATAACGGGTTTCCGCACAACGAGGCTGCGGGATATCTCGAAGACGAGCCGTTTATTCTGGAGGCCCGAAACGCCTGTCGCGACGAAAAAGCCCTGAAGCGGTGGACAGAAAAGTGGATCCTGGACTGCCCGGATCATGAGCGTTACCTGGAAAAGCTGGGTTCTGAAAGGCTCTTTTCCCTTCAGGGAAAGATCCGGCCCTCGGGTTGGAAGCTGTGTACCATGGACGCGGAGACGGAGCCCGCCGCACCTGCTTCGCCCGAGGAGGAGATGATCGTCATGGCGGCGCGTTTCCTGGAACAAACGATCGAATCAGAAGGTTTTGATTTTGTTCTGACCGGCGTGGGCGCCTCCCACATCGCATCCTGGCTGGCCTACTATAAGGTCATGGAAAAGGGCGGAAGGGTCCGGCTGATGACGGAAAGCGGTCTCTACGGCTATGAACCCCTCCCCGGGGATCCTTTCCTGTTTGCCAACCGCAACATCCCCACCGCGGACATGTACACGGATATCTTCCATATCCTGGGGTGCATGGTCCAGGGGAGCGCGGGCCGCTGCCTGGGGGTTCTGGGCGCGGGCCAGGTCGACTGCCGGGGCAACATCAACAGCACGCAGATTCCGGAGGTCAACACCTATCTTGTGGGCTCGGGCGGCGGGAACGACGTAGCATCGGGTGCCGATAAGGTCGTGGTGGTGGCCATGCAGGACAAGCGACGATTTATGGAAGCCGTGTCCTGGATTACATCGCCCGGCGATCGGGTCGCGGCATTGGTTTCCCAGCACGGTGTGTTCGAAAAGGACGATACGGGCGTTTTCCGCCTGACAGCGTACATGGAGCGGCCGGGCGTGTCCGTTAAAGAAACGATTGAAGCCATCAGCTCCGCCTGCGGGTGGAACCTAAAGATCGCAGGGGATCCGGCGGCGATTTCACCGCCGACGGCCGGTGAGCTGGCGCAGCTTCGCCGGTTCGACCCGAAGCGGTATTTTCTGGGAAAGCAAGTGGCGGCAGGGAAAACAGGATAATTCGGGAAAAAGGGGGTCGTTATGAACCAAACGGATGAAAAACTGGACCGTCTCCGCCGCTTTATTGATGAAGCCCGGCGGGCGGTGGTGTTCACGGGCGCCGGAATCAGCACGGAGTCCGGCATTCCGGATTTCAGGAGCCCCGGGGGGATCTGGGACCAGTACAAGCCAATTAACTTCCAGGACTTTGTCGCATCCGAAGCAATGCGCATCGAGTCATGGCGGCGCCGGTTCGCCATGGACGAAATGCTCCGGGAGGCCCGCCCCAACGCGGGGCACCTGGCAGTGGCCCGGCTCGTGCAGGCCGGCAAGGTGTCGGCCGTGATTACCCAGAATATCGACGAACTCCACCAGGCCGCCGGCGTGCCGCCGGAGAAGGTCATCGAGCTGCACGGTTCGACCATGTACGCCACCTGTCTGGATTGCGCAAAACGATTCGAACTCGAAGCGATCCGGCCGGTTTTCGAGCATTCGCAGAAAGCGCCCGCATGCGATGCGTGCTCAGGGATGATTAAGGCCGCCACTATCTCCTTCGGCCAGTCGATGCCGGTGGCCGAAATGGAGGCGGCCCGTGATGAGTCCATGGCCTGCGATCTCTTTTTCTCCCTGGGGTCCTCGCTGGTGGTCTATCCCGCGGCGGGTTTTCCGGAAATCGCAAAGAAAAACGGGGCGCGTCTGGTCATCATCAACCGGGATCCCACCGGGATGGATCACATGGCAGACCTGGTGATTCACGATGATATCGGAAAAACCCTGTCCGCGGTGGTGCCGGTGCACTAATACGGAGCCGGGTATGTCCGGAGAACCCGGTTTCTGAAAAATCCCGGCGAATTCCAAACAACCGGTCTGTTCCAAACAAAAGGAGAACTCCCATGAACGGTGCGGAAAGCCTGATGCGGGCGCTTGCGGGTGCAGGCGTCGAGTATTGTTTTACCAATCCCGGTACGACGGAGATCCACCTGGTGGCCGCCCTGGAACAGACTCCCGGGATACGGGGCGTTTTGGGGCTTTTTGAAGGCGTCTGCTCCGGGGCCGCGGACGGTTATGCCCGCATGGCCGGAAAGCCGGCTGCCACGCTCCTGCATCTGGGGCCGGGGCTATCCAATGCCCTGGCCAACTTTCACAACGCACGCCGGGCGCACTCCCCCGTGGTCAACCTGGTGGGTGACCACCCGGCGTTTCACCGCCTGAACGATCCCCCGCTTCATTCGGACATTGCAACCATGGCGGCCCCGGTATCCGTGTGGGTGCGCGATGCTTCCGGCTCGTCCGGGCTGGGCGCCGATGGGTATGCCGCGCTATGGGCCGCAAGCAAGCCGCCCGGCGGGATCGCCACGCTGATCGTTCCGGCCGATCGGGCCTGGTCAGAATCCGCGATGCCCGGATCCCCTCCGGAGCTTCCTGACCCGTCGCCGGTATCACCCGAAACCGTAGGCGAAGTCTCCCGGATGCTGACCGCCGGGAAGCCCACGGCGCTGCTTCTGGGCGGCAGGGCCCTGCACGGTCCGGGGCTCGAACTGGCCGGCAGGATCGCTGCCCGGACCGGCGCAATCTTGATATCGCATACTTTCGAGGCCCGTTTTGAAAGAGGAGCCGGGCTGCCCCTGGTACGGCGTCTTCCTTACTTTCCGGAGGCCGCACGGAAGCGCCTGGAAGGATACGCCCAGGTGATCCCGGTCGGCACGACGGTACCCACCTCGTTTTTCGCCTACCCGGGCAGCCCCGTGCAGGTTCTTCCGGACGGGTGCGCCATCAAGGTGCTGGCCGGCCCGGATGAGGACATCGTCGGTGCCCTGGACTCCCTTGCAAATTCCCTGGATGCGTGTGGAATTGATTATCACGCAGTCCCCCTGAACCGGCCCGCACCGCCCGCCGGCCCGCTCACCGCGGAAACGGCCGGTGCGGCCCTGGGGGCGCTTTTGCCGGAAAACGCGGTTATTTCTGACGAGTCTGGCACATCCGGGGCGTTTTCCTACCGGTTTACCGCCGGCGCGCCTCCCCATGACTGGCTGTGCCTGACCGGGGGATCCATCGGGCAGGGGATTCCCGTTGCCACGGGTGCGGCCCTGGCCTGCCCGGGACGAAAGGTGGTCTGCCTACAGGGGGACGGCGGGGCCATGTATACCATCCAGGGCCTGTGGACCCAGGCGCGGGAAAACCTGGACGTGACCACGGTGATCTTTTCCAACCGCAGCTACGGGATTCTCCGGGTGGAGCTGGAGCGGCTGGGATTCGACTCGCCCGGCACGGAGATCGCTGACACCATGGACCTTTCCCGGCCGGATATCGATTGGGTGAAGCTGGCAAGCGCCTTGGGCGTGCCGGCCGTTCGCGCACAAAGCGCGGAGGGCTTCTATGATGACCTGGCCGCAGCCTTTGCCGAACCCGGCCCGCGCCTCATCGAAGCGGTGCTCTGATGCATTCACGTGCCGAACCCGTGCCGGAAAGGACTGATGATTTCATGAAGGCCGTTTCCCTGTTCATCCCCTGTATCGTCGACCAGTGGCTCCCTTCCATCGGATTGGCCGCGGCGGATTTGCTCCGGCGCATCGGCTGCCGCCCTTATTACCGGCGGCAGCAGACCTGCTGCGGGCAAGTGCTCTATAATTCCGGGCATACGGTTGCGGCCCGGAAGCTCGCCCGGCGTTTCATTGAAATCTTCGAGGCGGACGAGATCGTCGTATCTCCTTCCGCATCGTGCGTTCACATGGTGAAAAGCCACTACCCCGTGCTATTTGCGGACGAACCCAGCTGGCGGAGGCGCGCGGAAAGTCTCGGCGCCAGGGTGTTCGAGCTGTCCGGGTTCATGGTGGATCATATGGGTGCAACCGATGTGGGCGCCTGCTTTGAAGGGTCTGTGGCATTTCACGAATCGTGCAGTCATTTGCGGGGACTTGGCCTGTCGGATCAGCCCAAAGCGCTTTTGGACGGGGTATCCGGTCTCACGAGGGTTTCCATGGAAGGCCCGGACATCTGCTGCGGGTTCGGCGGGCGTTTTTCGGTCGACTATCCGGAAATCTCCACCGCCATGGTAGCCGACAAGGCTGAGCGTTTCGTCTCGTCCGGGGCGGACGTGCTGATCCTGGGGGAGCCCGGTTGCCTGCTCCAGATCGGCGGCTATGTCAGCCGTCATTATCCCGGCAGACGCGTCGTTCACCTGGCGGCGTTTTTGGCGGAAAATGTTGAAGACGCCCGGCTGAGTCCGGGCCGGAAGGAAGGAGCCTGATGAAGGTAACGACCGGTCAGTACAGGCAGATCGCGGCCCGGGAGATGGCCGATGCTCATACCCGGCGTTTTTTGCGGCTTCTGCCGGTGCGCCTGGCAGAGCGCAGAAAGGCCGCCTTTGCCGATTACAGGGACCCGGCCGCGGCCATGCGGGCCGGTGCTGCCATCCGGGCAAAAAGCCTCGAAAACCTGCCGTCTCTTCTGGAAACCTTTGAAGAAAATGCCCTGGCAAGCGGTGCAAAGGTTTTCTGGGCCGAAAACGCAGACCAGGCAAACCGGTATATCATCGATACGGCGAGAGAAAACGGGGTTTCGGTCGTTACCAAGGGAAAATCCATGATCAGCGAGGAGACAGGGATGAACGAAGCCCTGTCGGAAGCGGGCATCGAGGCGTGGGAGACCGATTTGGGCGAGTTTATCACTCAACTTTTGAAGCGCCCCCCGTTTCATATCGTCGGCCCGGCCATTAATATTCCGGTGGAGCGGATCAGCGACATTTTTCAGGAAAAAGGCGTGATTGACAGCCCTGAAAACGACCCGGTCCGTTTGGGGCTCTCAGCCCGTCGGTTTTTGCGAAATCGGTTCCGTAGCGCCGGGATGGGCATTACCGGCGTCAACATGGCGGTGGCGGAAACCGGTACCCTTATCAACGTGGAAAACGAGGGGAACATCCGGTTCTGCAAGTCCTCGCCGCGCATCCAGATTTCCGTGATGAGCCTGGAGAAAGTGGTGGAAACCCTGTACGAAGCGGTTGAGCTTCTTCGCCTGCTGTGCCGCA
>SLPT01000162.1 GCA_007131845.1 Desulfobacteraceae bacterium
CGTAAAAAGTCCAATATCTGCGTTACGCGCAATTTCTCAGAATTTCACGTACGCCAAGTACGCTGCATTCTTCGAAATTGCGCAAGCCTATATCTTGGACTTTTTACAAAGCCGTCAGGCCGCGACTTTTTACGAGTGCATCAAATTTGAGCCGGACGCAGAGATTGCCGGAAAAGACGGTTTTCGTTCAGCCACTAACTAACTTCCCAACCCGGGTACCCCCCCGGACCGAGGCGCAGATGAAATACCGGAAGCTTTTTCATTTTCTTCAACACATCGGAAAAGACCCCGATGAAATGGTGTTCGAAGATTCCCTTACCGGTTTCGGCAACAGGCGCCAATTATACAGTTTGCTGGACGACCTTGAAACCGGCCGGTCCGATCAGGACCCCAAGCCGGTTTGCATGCTGCTGATCGGTCTGATCGGCATCGACCGGGTTATTTATCAATACGGACGCAACACCGGTGAAGAACTGATCCGGCATGCAGCCGGCATCCTCCGGGAGACGGCCGGCATCGGCGATACGCCCGTACGATACGGGTCCTATGAATTCATCCTGGCGATGCCCGGGAAAGACCGGAAAGCCGGCCTGAAAAAAGCGGAGAGGCTGATTGATTCTTTTGCAGAAAAGCCCTTTTTCTCGGCTGAAACCGGCATGCCCATACCGACGCCTGTGGCCGTCGGTGTTGCAACGGCTCCGGACGACGGGCAATCCGCCCAGGCGCTGATCAATCGTGCAGAAACTGCGCTTCTTCTTGCCAAAAAGAACGAAAACCCCGGCATCGTCGATGCATCGGAAACCAGCCGACTGGCTGTGCGACACGTACACGGCGCCGGCATCGTCGGGCGAAAAGCCCAGTTCGACAGGGTCAGCAGAGGGTTCAAGGCGCTTTCCGGCGGCAATAACCAGTTTTTTATCGTTGACGGCGGCCCCGGATTGGGCAAGACGAGTTTCATCGACGCGGTCCAGCGAAGCCTGGAACGAACCCGACTGAAACCGGTGCGCGTAAACGGCGTCGCCCAGGAGATGTACAGGCCCTACTACCTGATTGCATATGTCCTGCTGGCTTTGATGAACCGTCGCTCAGACAAGGGTGTCGGGGTCATAGAAGCCACCACGAAAAACGATCTCGCCTGCCTGCTATATATCATTCCGCAAATGGCGGACGAAAAGATCCACCTTGCACCGTCCGACTACCCCGGAAAGACCCGGGCGGTTCTCAATGCCGTAAGCCGGTTTTTAGGCAGACTCCTGGGCGACCAAACGTTGGTGCTGCTCATCGACGACTTTCATCTGGCCGACCCGGCATCCCTGGATCTTCTATACGAACTGATGACCCGGGGCAGCCTGCCCCTGTTTGTCTGCACGTCCGCAGGCCCGGATAAAAGCATGATGACAGGCGCCTTTCCGTTGGCGCTCTTCCGCGAGGCCTACGGCGAAAAACTGGGAATCCAGAGCATCGGCCTCCCCCCCCTCACCCTCGATGATATCCGCAAATACTTCAACCTGGTATTTCCCGGCATCATTTATCCCGACGACGTTGCCAGGAAACTCGGGCAGGTCACCGGCGGCAACCCCCTGTTCCTCGCGGCCCTTCTCGTTAAGATGATCGAGGACGAAAAAATCGTGCAGCAGGGAGGAAGGTGGACCGTGGCCCGCCTGGAAAGCGGATACTTTCCCGAATCCTTCGAACAGATGGTGAAAGAGCAGCAGGACGGTATGGACGAAACCGGCCGGCAGTTCATCAGCAGGGTATCCGCCTTAGGGGAATCAACCTCTTTGAGTATGCTGGAAGGTTTCTCGCAGCAGGATTCCTTCCGGGTATATGAAATCATCCGGGAGGCGGTTACCAGGGGGCTGATGCGTCGGGAAGTCCTTGCGGACGACGAAAACATCCGGTTTTCCGGAAAACTGGTACAGGAGGCGATCTACGGCCGCATCGGCGACGAGGAGCGCAGGCGCATCCATGAGGAAATCGGCCGCTACCACGAAAAACTCTACTTCCAGAATGTCCTTCCCTCCGCGGCTTTTCTGGTCCATCATTTCAAACGATCCGGAAACATTGACAAGGCAGCCACCTACGATCAACTGATGGCGCGGTACAATCGCAACACCTACAACCCGGAAGAACTCAGGGAGTCAGATCCGGACAAAAAATCCCCCGAACAAAAAACAGGGGAAAAATCCTCGAACAATGAGCGGGAAATCGCCGTGACGCCCCTGTCCGAAAAAGCGTTTGAGAGGCTGCCTGAAACGCTGCACACACTGGTGGTTGCCGCAAGAAACCTTCGCCTGTATCCGGAAACGAGCAAATCCGTGACCGGATTATCGAAACGGCTCGCAGATCTTTTCGGTGAAATCCTGGCCTCGGACGAACGGATTTCCATCATGGTCGAAAAAGACGCCCTGCTGATCAATTCCCGGCCGGCGGACACCACCTCTTTTCCGGCTGCAGCCGCCAAAACCGTTGAACTTTTAAACCGCCTCGACCTGAAAAGCCTTACCATCAAGCAGGGGGTATCCGAAAAGGAGCTTTTTGTCGTGATCCGGCAAATCGCAAAAATGGAAAAGCAAGCCGTCACACCGGGATACTGGCGGCACTTTGCCCGGGAAAATCACCTCGCCCATATCGTGCCCACCCAACTCCGGTTTGCAAAACGCGCCGGATCGGACGCACCCCCCGCCGGACATATCGGCCGGATTCCGGCATCCGGGACGGAAAAAGCCTCTTTCGCCGTACCCGAACCCACCCCGGAAAACCGCTTTACGAAAGACGAAGAAAAAGCCATCGGGCAAATCATTGCTTCCATTTTGGGCGCATACAATAAAATCAAGCTCTATCCATCCCAAAGCCGGGTTGCCGCCGATGCCGTATCCCGACTGACTGCCTCCCTTTCGGATTTTCTGAAAACCTGGCCCGTTTTGGCAATTGCGCGGGTGGAAAACCGCCTACTTATCAACGGCATGCCGTTAAACATCCGGGAATTCGAAAACCTGGCCGAAGGATTCCTGAAGCTTCTTGCAGAAGCGGAGCTGGACAGCATAACCTTTACCCGGCGTACCACAACCAATGAAATCGCCGATTTTCTGAAAGCGGCATCCCAAAAAGCCGGCCGCCCCGATTCCGGCCGGGATTTCTGGCAAATGCTGGCCGCCCGGAAAACCATCAACGGCATTTTTTTCAACCAGAATCTCTACGACATTCTTTCCGGTGTTCCATCGGGGGATGCAAACGGGCAGAGCATAACGGATGGCGCTGCAGAAAAAGGTGGAAGAAGCGATGCCGGACCGGTCAAAAAGGATGCGCAGGTCCACCCGCCCACGGATTTTCGGGAACCGGCGATTCAAAAACTGGAAGAACTTCCGGAGAAAGCCCGGGAACTGTATCTCAAGGGCGATATCCAGGGACTCGAAAACATGCTGGGTCGCGCCGTGGAAACCTGCCTGGCATCCGACGTTCAGGCACGTCAAAGAACTGTCGATGTATTTGAAAAAACACTATTTCCGGACGACTGGCGTCCTGGAGCGGCATTTATCAAACTGGTTGCCAATCACGTGATTGTTTTGCTGGAAACGGAGAAGAAAAATGCCGTGCGCCACAAGCTCTTCGGCTTGTGCCACCGGATTGCCAGCGCATTTATCCTCTTTGGCGAATATACCTTCGCCGCCTGGATACTCTCCGGGGCTGCCGAATATTATGACGATTCCCCCTCCGCCGTCACACCGGATAAGAATCTCTCCGGGGAAATCTCCATTTTCGGACGCCCGCTTTCCTCCGCCGCAAAAGACGCGATCCGTAACGATTTGGGATCAACCGACGGATTCCGCCAGCAGGAAGCGTATCAACTTGCCAGCACCATGGGCCCGCAGATTACTTTCCTGCTCATCGGGATGATACGGGAATCAAAAGAATACCGCAGCCGGCGCCTTGCGGCGGAGTTAATCCGCCAGCACGGGGATACCGGAATGGCGCGAACAAAAGAAGCCCTGGCCCAAACATGGCGTCCGGAAGAAAAATGCCGGATTTTGGAGGTGATAGACGCTGTTGGCGATGATCTCTCCGATGTGCTTGCAGAGGCTTTCGCGGATCCGGATGAATCCGTCCGCCAAAGCGCATTCCGGCTTGCCGAGCGGCTGAACTCGCCCAGAGCCCTGGAACTGCTCCGCACGGCAGCCGAAACAGGCGACCGGCAATCGGCTCTTCCCGCCATTCGCTCGCTGGTGAAACTCCAGCCGGCCTTTTTGGCCGAAACCCTTACGGCAATCGTCCCGAATACTCAGGACCCGGAAATCATCATCGCCTGCTGCCGGGCCATGGGCCAGTCCGGCAATGAAGTATACATACCATTGCTTTCCAGCATTCTTTTTCCCAGGCGCCGCTTTTTCCGCAGGAAAAAATATGATACCGCGACCCGCGTGGCCGCGGCCTTTGCCCTGGCCCAGATCCCGGGAGAAAAAGCCGCCTCCAAGCTCCGGGCGCTCCGGAAAGACCCGGACGCCCGGATCCGCCAGGTTGTCCATCGATACATCCCGGGAGATCAGGATTCCCGCCGTTGACATCTCTGCCCTTGCTATACTTATTACAACCTAAACTGAGCGTTTCAAATCTTTAAAAAAATCGAATTCAGTACAATTTTTAAGGACTTCAATCCATTTACGTTTAAAAATTTGAAACGCTCAGTTTAGGTACAATTTGTTGTTTTAGATAATCATTTCAGATTGCAGGCTAATACGCTCCCACCTTTCACCGTTGACGGCTTCGTAAAAATCCAATATCTGCG
The DNA here is from genome assembly GCA_007131845.1 of Desulfobacteraceae bacterium. Taxonomy (GTDB): domain Bacteria; phylum Desulfobacterota; class Desulfobacteria; order Desulfobacterales; family Desulfosalsimonadaceae; genus B1SED10-16. Next base: position 4,784 of record SLPT01000162.1, read on the forward strand.
TTTCGCGCGATTTCTCAGAATTTCACGTACGCCAAGTATTCTGCATTCTTCGAAATCGCGCAAGCTTTGATCTTGAACTTCTTACAAAGCCGTCGGATCGCGACTTCTTTCGAGATCATCACCTTTTACAGCCTTCCAAAAAGATCTGTTGACAAAAATATGCTTTCTAAAATATACTAATCGTTTTACATTTTATAAATATTTTATACTTTTATATACAGTCCATATCTGAAAGGGAGATACAAAGCTCATGGCACCCACTCACATCGACAATCAGTCAGCCGCATTAACAATGCATGCATATACAGCCCGAACGGCCCTTATCGCGACCATCTTCTTCATGTCGCTGCTGCTGGCGGGAACCGATATATCGCCGGCCATAGCAGAAACCAACGATGAACCGGTCGAAACAGAGCTTTTACAGTTAGAAGCCATCGAGCCGGTTTTCGTGGAACGGGGCCAGACCAACTACCTGGTGACGTTGCGGGCGGTCGTTACCAACAACGGAGAAACAGGCGAGGTGCGCATCGAGGCGATCGGAAAGGACGAGGAGGGATACATCCTCAAAAACGTCCGGTTTTCCGGTACGATACGGGAAGGCGAAACACGGGCCATGATCGAGCAGTTCCAGATTCTGGGCCAGACCTACGAGAGGATTGTCGACTGGGAGATAAAGCGGTAAGGATCCTATTTGATCACTCGCAGATGACCGGTTTGCTCCAGCCGTTTCCGGAATACCTTGAGCACCACCATCAGGGCATCCCGCCCGCTTATTTTTTCATCCCCGGAAACCCTTCTGCAGTCCGCCACAAGACGCATGTTGTCGATGCCGGTGCCGGGGTGGTTTTCGACCAGGCCGATATGCTTCCGCAGCGCATCCGGAGAGCTGCTTGCAATGCGCATTTTTTCCATCGGCGAAAGGCTCGATAACAGGTACTCCACCGCATCATCCACGGTTTCCGGGTGAACTTCTTTTATTCCGTTACCGCTTTCCCTCATGGTATGATCCATTGCCCGGGGCATGGAACCGGCGATAATATTGATATGAAAAACCGTCTCCAAAAGATCCCGGGTCGCCCGGTAAATATCCGGATCCTTGCTCTCCCGGGGCCCTGCAACGTTTAACACCTTGATGTCATAGGCTTCAATCCATTCATGGATATCGATGGCCGCATCAAAGGCGAGCAGCTTTTTCATGTCGGCGTGGAGCACCGGTTTTTTGTTCTTCTCCGCTACCACCCAGGTCAGAAGCGACCCCCCGGTCAATTCCCCGTGGCTCACGATCAGGGTACCGTCTGCGTCCAGCACATTTTTAGCAGTTCTATCGGCATAATCCCCGCCCGTCAGCTCGTGGAGGTTGTAGCGCAACGGTATGGTGCCGTCTTCCGCCTTCCGGCCGCCGGGTGCCCACCCGCCGTGTTCGAACCCGTATTCCATCGCAAAATCGAGGGCCGCCCGGTCCGCCCCTGTCTGTCCGCCGGATATAATTTTTTCAATAGTCATAAAAACGATCGTTTCTTAAAATAATTGATGAACCCGTAAAAATTCGCGAACTGGCAGCTTTGCGAAGCATTCAAGATCAAGGCTTGCGCTCAGCATGCCATCAATTCACCTGGCTTGCCCTGGGCTTGAGCAGCAGGTGATAAAACAGGTCGCAATACCGGTCCATGCGAATCATCCCCTCCTCGGACTCGGCAAACCGCCAGAATCCATAGAGCTTGGTGAGGCGAATCAACTTGTCGCTGTACCGGCTCCACGTGAAGCGTTCCTGCACCCGGCGGATACCGCCCTCCGAAATAGCCTCCCAGTGCGTTTCGTCCTGCTCGCAATGTCTCAGAAAACCCAGGATATCGCCGGCCATCATCTCCGGCTTGCTCGTATTCATCA
>SLPT01000132.1 GCA_007131845.1 Desulfobacteraceae bacterium
CGCCGGCGGGTCGATGTCATTTGTTTCATCTTCGGGGGGCGTTTTCCGGACGACGATATTGACGCCCTGTTCCGGTTCCCCGTCCATGGCAAGCGGATGGTCATTGAGGTAGATGCCAATACCATCGGCGTCACTGACATAGATGCGGAACTGCTCTTTCGCCTCCACCCGCATCTCGTCTTTTGGATTGAAGCGGAATGATTCCCTTTCCCCGTCATCTATTTGAATCTCAACGCGGATTTCGGAAAGGGCAACCATTCGGAGATGAATCCAGCCATCGCGATGATTTCCGGGAATATCTGCCTGAAACGTCCCCGACTCAACATCTTCGTCCGGAATGTCGCTTGCATAATATACAAAATCGATATGGCCGGCGGCATCCGGCACTATTGCCGCTGAACCGGGAAGTTCCCGGTGCGAATATTTCTCGGAAAACATTATGGACGTTACGACCACCAATGCAAGCACGCACAGGGCAACTGTCATGCGAAAAACGGAATGTTTTCCGGATGACAGTATCTCTCTTTCGGCTGCCGTGGACTGAAGCCAGACGCTCCGGTTGATTTCATAGCGCTCGATGATATCCGCCGGATCAACACCGATATATTCGGCATATGCCCGCAGCGTCCCCCTGACATAGACCTCATCGGGAAGCTTTTCATGGTCTTCGGCTTCGATGAGACTTAGGTGCCATACGCTGACGCGAAGCTGGTCCGCAACCGAACTGATAGCGATATTCCGGTTTTCCCGGATAGCCTTGAGATACCTGCCAAACGACGTACTATGAGAAGATGGTTCCATTGTCTCCTGCGCCAGAACAGCCTCGGGCACGTCAAACGGGTTACAGTTTCACGCGAATATGGGCCGATTCGCGGAGGGATTCAAGCCATTCATCAAATTTTTCCTCCACTTTCTGCTCATAGAGCTGTTGCTCGATCTCCCGCATGGCGTCTTCCACCTCCCGCTCTTCCGGCTCTTCCACATCAGCCAGATAAAAAATCTGGTATCCGAGCTGGGTTTCGATGATATCGGTGAAATCTCCGGGTTCCAGATCCAGAAGCACGGGACGGAGATGGTCCGAGAGATCTTCTAACGCAAATGTGCCGAGTTCTCCCCCATCGGAGGCATTGGGCCCCATGGAATATGATTTCGCCGTCTCGGAAAAGGATGCGCCGGCCTTCAGTTCATCGAGTGCCGTCTCCATTTTACGCAAGGTTTCATTTTCGTCGCCGCCGTAGGGCATGAAAATATTTTGCAGCCGATATTTTCCGGTAAGTCCGTATTTTTCCGGGTTGGCTTCAAAATGCTCCCGGATATCGCCTTCGGTGATGACGATGCGGGACTTGATTTTCCGGTCAATGAGCTTGTTTCTTAGAATCTGCTGCCGGATATCCTCCCGGTAGTCTTCCATGCTCATTCCCCGGGCCTGAAGCGCCCGCCGGAGATCGTCCTCCGTCAACCGGTTGGACGCCTTGATCCGCTCGATGGCGGCATCGATTTCACCCTGGCCGGCCCGGATGCCGGCCTCCCGGATTACCTGATCGGCCAGCTTTTCATCGATCAGGTCCTGTATAAGCTCCCTGCGCGCCTCGTAGAGGGCTTCGGCTTCCTGTGCAAAGGGAAGTCCCCTGCTGCGAATTCTCTGTTCAATAGGCTCAAATTGACTGTTAAGGTCGGACAACCGGATAATATCGTCGTTAACAATCGCCACGATCCGGTCGACAACCTCGGCGGCCCTGGCTTCACCCGATCCGGGCATTCCAAACCCCAAAAGACAGCATATCAGAAATACCGGAAAAACAGCTTGCCGGCGCAGACAGGAAAACCAACGTTTCATTTTCAATCGATATTCTCCGTTTTACAAAGGATTTTTATAAACCATGCGGAAGCTTCTATAACCGACAAATAACAAAATAACTTCTTATTTTTACATAACACTTAACCACTTAACACTTAAAACGTAACACTGCCGGTTAAAAAGACTTTTTACCGGCTTATCAAGGTTGATTGATCATCAGAGAATTCAAATGTATAATAAAAATTAATAGTTATTAACACGCTCAGCGATTTCAATCAATATTTTTTTACTCTGGTTCATCAGGTTATTAATGCCGGACTTCTGAAGCGGAGCGATCAGTGTTTGTGAGGGCGTAACCCGGAACCGCTCCGGTTCTGAAGCAATCATCTCTATGATCCCGCGGGGATTTTTCTGGTGTAATTCCGAAAACGCCATGGAAAGGGTTTCCATACTCATATCGAGCCGCTTGACGCCCGCCTTTTTTGCAAGGATTCTGAGCATGATTTTGAGCATCAGATGGATGACCTCTGCCGGTGGTTTCCCGTAGCGGTCGATGAGTTCCTCGCGAAAGTCCGCCACTTCCCGGAGTTCTTTCATTCGGGAAAGCCTGCGGTAGGCGGTAATCCTGCCGTCGAGATCCGGAATGTAGCTTTCAGGAATATAAACCGAAACCGGAATGTTGATTTCAGGCTCCAGTGTCTCCGTGACGGTTTCTCCTTTCAGCTTCGCGATCGATTCCTCCATCAGTTGTAAAAACATGTCATAACCGACCGCGCTGACATGTCCGGATTGATCGATACCCAGGGCGGCCCCGCCCCCGCGGATTTTGAGATCATTCAAAGCGATCTGGAACCCCGCCCCCAAATCGGAATGCTCCATAAGAACCTTGAGACGCTTCTGGGCATCCCGGCTCAGGGCGGCCTCCTCCGGTACAATCAGGTGGGCATACGCCTGCTCCCCTGCCCTTCCCACGCGTCCGCGAAGCTGGTAGATCTGGGAAAGTCCGAAACGGTCCGCGCGATTAATGATAATGGTGTTGGCATTGGGAATGTCGAGTCCGGATTCAACGATGGTCGTGGTAACGAGCATGTCGATTTGACGGTGGATGAATTTCTGCATCACGCTTTCCAGTTCGTCTTCCCCCAGCCGGCCGTGGGCCACGCCCAATGTTACCTCCGGAACCAGGTCTTTTAAATATTTCGACATGTTCCAGATGGTAAAAATATTATTGTGAACAAAAAAGACCTGCCCTCCCCGATCCAGCTCGCGCCGGATGGCTTCGGAAATAACGGCTGGATCGAGTTCGCTGATGTAGGAAATAATCGGCCGGCGCAGTTCCGGAGGCGTGGATATCACGCTGATATCCCGGACCCCCAGCATCGACATGTGCAGGGTCCGCGGAATAGGCGTGGCTGTCATGGAAAGAACATCCACCATGCTGCGCATTTTTTTGAGCTTCTCCTTGTGCCGGACCCCGAAGCGCTGCTCCTCGTCGATAATGATCAGCCCCAAATCATTGAACCCGATATCCTTCTGGAGGAGCCGGTGGGTACCGATGAGGATGTCGGCCGCCCCCTTTTTCATGCGCTCAACGATTTGGTTTTGCTCCTTTCGGCTGCGAAACCGGCTGATGCACTCCACGGTTACGGGATATTTTTCGAATCGTTCGGTAAATGTGCGGAAATGCTGCTCTGCAAGAAGGGTGGTAGGCACCATCACGGCAACCTGCTTGCCGTCATTGACCGCCTTAAAGGCAGCCCGGAGCGCGACCTCGGTTTTCCCGTAGCCCACATCGCCGCAGATCAGCCGGTCCATGGGGGCAGGGGTCTCCATGTCGGACAGTACCTCCTCGATCGCCTTGATCTGGTCCTCGGTTTCCTCATGGGCGAAGCCCGCTTCAAAATCTCTGTAATAAGAATCATCGCCCGCAAAAGCATGCCCGGTTTCGACTTTTCTGCGGGCATAGAGGCTCAGCAGATCGCCGGCGATCTTTTCAACCGATTTCCGGGCCTTTGCCTTGGTTTTCTGCCAGGCCGTACCGCCGAGTTTGTCAATGACGGGAGCCGCATCGTCGACTCCCAGGTATTTCTGAACCATGTCCATACGGTCGACCGGCAGGTAGAGTTTGTCCCCATCCTTGTATTCGATGACCATGAAATCGCTGGTAATATTTTCAATTGTGAGCTTTTCCAGTCCCCTGTAGCGACCGATGCCGTGGGCGATATGCACGACCAGGTCATCCGTGTTCAGATCGGAAAAATCGAGAAAGGCGGTTTTGGCAGCCTGGCGGGATTCGCTTCTTGTTTTACGGGCCGGACGGGATCCGAATATCTCTTTTTCCGTAATGATCGCCAGACGAAGATCATGAAAAACGACTCCGCCGCTCAGGTGCCCCACAAGAAGCACGGGCTTTATCAGTCTGGAAGAAATATCGGAAAATGATGAAACGATTTCCGGATGCTTGCCGTACGGCTCCAAAAGCCCCTGGATCCGTTCCGCCTGGAAGCGGGTGGAGCAGACGATAGCGGCCTGGTAACCGTTTGCTTCATGAGTTTCAAGCCAGTCCACCAATGGCTTGAGAAGACGCTCATCCCGGCCGCGGGTTACCCCGGAAGAAAGATCCGGGTTCTCCTCTGCGGAAATCTTAAACGCCGTCGTGAAGTGATCCGCCGTTTTGCCGGACGGATGCACCTGAATCATCCGGAATGAAACTATGGGTCTGCCGGAAACAATGTCTTTGACCTGCTCCCGGGAAAGATAAACAGACTCCGGGGTGACGCACATGCGATTGTCTTCACATGCCGAGAGGTAGTTCCGGGTGGCTGTGTCTTCTTTCCGGGCAGCCTCTTTTTCAGCGGCTGCAGGATCGTATTGGACAATCAATGCGTCTTTGGCCATGTAATCGAATACCGTGCCGGGACTGTCATAGATCAGCGGAAGTAGCCCTTCAATTCCGGGGAACACGCCTTCCTCGCCAAGACGCTCGATAAAGCCGGTGACCGCGGACTCGGTGATGCCGGAAGCGCTTTTTTGTTTTCTGGCGCGATGGATAATATCCTGTATATCGCGGGTTTCAAACACGGCTTCCCGTGCCGGAAGGATCACCGCCTCATCTATGGTGTCGGTTTTCCGCTGGGTCGTAGCCGAAAATCGGCGTATAGAATCCACGGTATCTCCAAAAAGCTCGATGCGCAGGGGGTCGTCATACAACGGGCAATACACGTCAACGATACCGCCCCGGACCGAATACTCGCCCGGTTCCTCAACGATGGACGCGTGGACGTATCCCCCTGCATTGAGCTTTGCGATGAACCGATCCCGGTCAATATCTTCGTTGACCATTACCGGCTCGGCATAGCCGCACAGAACGTCTCTTGGAATAATTCGCTGTAAAAGCGTCTCTGCAGGCACAACAACGATGGACGGCGAATCATGGGAAACGGCCAGTTCATACAACACACGGATCCGGCGGGCTGCCGTTTCGTTGTGATAGCTAAGCCGCTTGAAAGGCAGAATATTGTACGGGGGAAAAATCCGTACAGCCGGACCGGAAGGCCCTCCGAAAAAGGACAAGTCCTGTGCAGCGGATTCAGCGGTCTGTACAGTATCCACCACAACGAAAACGGTTTTTCGGATACGGCGGACGATCCGGGAAATAAGACAGGCCCTGTCCGTCCCGGCCGATCCGGAAATATCGATATGCCGGGCTTCGGTGAGATTCGGGGATTTTCGTATAGCATCCCGGACAGAATCGATGATTTCTTCGATCACGGATTCATCGGTATCAGGCCCATTGTTTGCACCATATTTTATGACAGATTTCATATGAATTTTTATCGCAGCAGTATCCGCAAAAATTGATTGTTACAATGATAAACAGACTTTGATCATCGCCGCCTTTTCAGGAGACTCTCATCCGGCCCGTCATGATAAAAACCGCTTGACGGTCAATCAGACCCATGCTACTAAAAATGGCAACGTCTTCAGCCGACGTAGCTCAGTTGGTAGAGCAGCTGATTCGTAATCAGCAGGCCAGCGGTTCAAATCCGCTCGTCGGCTCCACTAATCAACGAATCCTGGTTTCAGGCTCTTTCCTGAAACCTTTTTTATTTTGGGGCGAAAACGAACCCTCCGGAGAGTCCGGCCTGAGAATGTCCGGAGGAATGCATTCGGTTTTGCCTTTTTGAAAAACGGCTTTAACAATATAAAAATTCCGGGGTAAAAATCAATGCCGTTCTATGAACCACGGGAATAAAAAATCCTTTCGCAACCCAATCGGCTAAAAATAATTATAACACCTTGACATTTTATTCCTTTCTGTTTATCTATACAAAATATTGCGTACTTTTAGCAAGGTGGACAGGTATCATATACAGCATTTCCGGGCCGATTAAAAAGGATGAACGCGTAAAAAGGCCAAATACAAACCCAGTCCACCACGGATTGGAACCTATTGAATCTATTTAACCCTTTGAAATGGAACGTTCAGATCAACGGAAAGACAAAATTGATGAAGCATCGGAAGAACCGGATGACACGGTCCTGAAAAAAGAAATTGATGAAATTTCAGGCCGCATCGATTCTATATTGAAAACCATTGAAAACCATTTTCATAGACCGGAATTAAACCCGGAGTTGAACCAGGATGAAGACGCTCCGGAAGGGATACGAACGGCCGGAGAACTAAGCGGATGACCAACCGGACCGATTCAGGCAACGACTTAGTGGCCGAACGAAAACCAGGATTTTTCGTCAAGTTCAAGGAAGGCGAAAATTTTAACCGCAGGAATACTTGGCGTATTTTGAGGATTAAAATTTGAGCCTGACA
>SLPT01000157.1 GCA_007131845.1 Desulfobacteraceae bacterium
GAAGTCGTCAAAATTTTCAACCGTCTCTTGCGTCACAGATGATGGTATGGTATTATAACAGGTTATGAAACAATATGTTGTGGATGAAATACGGCCGGGTGATTTCAACGTGTTGAAAAGCTACCTGGATGAATATTACGGTCCGGCACGCCTGAACGGAATCTACAGGATCCCTCTGGATCCGGCGTTGTATTCCGATTGCCAGAAGGCCCATACGGACTGCGCTCCCTTTTACTTCGCCCTGGAACTGAAATCCGATGCCTTGTGCTGCGAATTTCTGGTGCGGGCCGACAACCGGATTCACTGTGATTGCATAGCCAATGCAAGCCCGGATCAGCGAAACTGGCTTATCGAAATGGTTGATTCCATTTTTGAACGGCTTTCCATTGCTGCCTGAAGCGTTTCCTTGTTGGACGGCTCCCTGAAAAGCCCAATATCTTTACCCGGCCCGGGTCAACAAGACGCTCATGGATAGTCAGTTCTTTCACGCATGACCATGTATTTCCGTATGGGATAAACGATCCGCAACGGCCGGTATCCCAGGATGCAGGGAGTTCTGCCCGCTATAATCTGTTATCGGAGGCTTTTTTCCGTGTTAAAAATAATTCCATTAGGTGGTCTCGGTGAAATCGGGCTGAACATGATGGTCCTGGACTATCTGGATACCATGGTGGTTATCGACGCCGGGCTGATGTTTCCCGAAGACTATATGTTGGGCGTGGACTATGTCATCCCGGACATGGGATATATCCTGCAAAACAAGCACCGTTTCAAGGGGCTTGTTCTGACCCACGGCCATGAAGACCATATCGGCGCAATCCCGTATCTGCTGCGGGAAGTGGTCGTTCCGGTTTACGGAACGCCTTTTACGCTGGGCCTGGTTGAAAACAAGCTAAACGAGCACGGGTTGTTCTCGGCCGCAGCCAAACTCAATACGATCCGGCCCGGGGACCGGGTGGAGATCGACCCTTTTACGTTTGAATTCATGCGCGTAAACCATTCCGTGGTCGATGGTGTGGGCATTGCCATTCACACGCCCGAGGGGCTGATCGTTCATAGCGGGGATTTCAAGATTTCGGACTCCACCATCGAGGGGATGCAGACCGACGTGGAGGCGTTCACGCGTTGCGGGGATGCCGGAGTTCTGGCGCTGCTGTCCGATTCCACCAACGTGGAGCGAGAGGGGCGCACGCCGTCGGACGAGCATGTAAGCGATACCCTGAAGGATCTGATCGGCGGGAGCCCGGGACGGGTGATCATCGCGCTTTTCGCCTCCAACATTTCCCGGATTCAGCAGGTTGTCAATATCTTAAAATCCGGATCCCGGAAGGTCGTTTTCAACGGCCGCTCCATCGAATTGAGCGTGAGGATCGCAAAGGAGCTGAATCTTCTCAAGATTCCGGAGGACATGGAGATTGGTATCGATGAGATTGACGATTATCCGGATGAGCAGATCATCATCATGACCACCGGAAGCCAGGGAGAGCCCATGTCCGCTCTGGCCCGGATGTCCACGGGAACCCATCGGCAGATCAAAGCGCGCAGCGGGGATACGGTCATTTTGTCCTCCAAGTTCATTCCCGGAAATGAAAAGGCGATCGCAAAGATCATCAACAACCTGTTCCGCAAGGGCGCCAACGTTATCTACGAAAAAATTTCCGACATTCATGTTTCCGGCCATGCTTTCCGGGAGGAACTGGTCATGATGATGGAAATGTGCAGGCCCAGATATCTGATCCCCATTCACGGGGAGTACCGGCACCTCTACCACCATGCCCGGCTGGCCGAGGCCAGCGGCATCGGCCGGGATAATGTTTTGCTGGCCGAAAATGGTGATATCCTGACCTTTTCTGACGGCGAGGTTCATATTGGCGAAAAGGTGGGGACGAGCCGGGTCCTGGTCGACGGAAAGGGGATCGGCGATGTGGGGCGTTCGGTGCTCAAGGAAAGGCGTATTCTTTCTGAAGAGGGACTCGTGGTTATCAATATGATACTCGATGAGGACACGGGATTCGTTATTTTCGGGCCGGAGATCGTATCCAAGGGCTTTGTGTTTGAAACCGAAACCGGCCATATTCTCGAAGATGCCAAGTGCATCATCCTGGAGATTATCGAGGATGTTGTCGATATGCCCCACCGGGCCGAGCTTCTGCGAAAGCGTCTTCCCTCGGCGCTGCGGGAGTATTTCAATTTCAGCATCAAGCGCCGTCCGGTGATCCTGCCGTTCATCCTGGAGTTGTGAGTACCGCGGTTATGCGCAAAGAAATCACGGGAATCTTCCTGTTCTTCCTGGTGTTGTTCACGGCCGTCAGCCTCGGATCCTTCAGTCCGGACGATCCGTCCGTGCACAATGTTGCATCCGGAGAAACCGAGAATTTTTTCGGTCTTGCGGGTGCCCATCTGGCCGGCCTTCTGATTGGCTTGTTCGGTGTGGGAGCCTTCTGGGTGCCGGTTTTGCTGCTGATCGCCTGCGTTCGGTTCTATACCGGGAAAAACGGCCATGCCGCATGGACGACCGGAGCCGGCGGCGCAATCCTGCTGGTGGTTACCGGGGCGCTGATGGCGCTTTTTTCACAAACGTATCAAATCGTTTCGGTAACATATCCCGCTGCCGGGATGATCGGCCTTCCCCTGCACGCTTTTCTGCTCGACTATGCAGACCGGTTTGGTGCGTTTGTCATACTTTTTTTCCTGTTTCTCGTTGGGTTTATACTGACAACGGGCATTTCCGTTATCCGCGTTTCTAAAAACACACTGAGTCTTTTTTTGCTTGCCGCGGCTTGGGTGGGCCGCATACCGCAGGCAATGGCCGGGTATTTCAGAAAACGCCCCCGCTTAACGTCTAAGGCAAACCAATCCGAAGCGCGGGCGAATGCTGCGAAAAAAATTCCGGAAAAGCAACCGGAGCCGATCAAATCCTTGCCCGTAAAAAGCAGCGGCAACAAGAAAAAGGGAATTTCCGGGGAACAAAAAACGGATTCATCCGGCCGGGTTGCGGCAAAAACCGCGGACGCCGGGGCTTCAAAAAGCGATATCCGGATCAAGACGTCGATTCCGCCCCTTTCGGTCCAGTCGGCCACAGCGCCCCGGCAGCAGGAGTTCGAATCCATGCGCACCGGTAACGGTTTTAAACTGCCGAAGCTCGAATTTCTGGATGAACCGGTCCGGACAAAGGAGGACGTGGATCATGAGCATCTCAGGATGCAATCGCGAATTCTGGAAGAAAAGCTTGCGGATTTCGGGGTGCAGGGAAGCGTCAAGGAGGTGCTTCCGGGACCGGTCATCACCCGCTACGAGTTTGCGCCGGCCCCGGGGGTCAAGATCAACAAGATCGTCAACCTGGCAGACGACCTGGCCCTTGCCCTCAAGGCCCTGAGTGTGCGGATCATCGCGCCCATACCCGGCAAGGCGGTAATCGGCATCGAACTGCCCAACGATCACCGGGAAACCGTCGGGTTCAAGGATATCGTTTCATCGGGCGTCTACACCAAATCATCGTCCATGCTGACCATCGCCCTGGGCAAGGATATCGTGGGGCACCCGGTTGTTGCGGATCTCGAGAAAATGCCCCACCTGCTTATCGCCGGGGCCACCGGCACCGGCAAAAGCGTGGCGCTCAATACCATGATCACGAGCATCCTTTACAAGGCCACGCCGGAGGACGTCAAGTTCATCATGATCGATCCCAAGCGGATCGAGCTTTCCATCTACGACGGTATTCCGCATCTCATCGCACCGGTTGTGACCGACATGAAAAAAGCGACCAATGCCCTTTTCTGGGCGGTGCGGGAAATGGAGCGCCGCTACAAGCTTCTTTCCGGGATGAAAGTGCGAAACATCCGTCAATACAATACGCGAATCGAAAAAGGGGATATCCCGAAGAAGGAAGACGGGGAGGAGGCAGACGATCCGCCGCCGGAAAAGATTCCGTATGTCGTGGTGATCATCGACGAGCTGGCGGACCTCATGATGGTTTCTTCCAGGGATGTGGAAGTCGGCCTCACCCGGCTGGCCCAGATGGCCCGGGCAGCGGGTATTCACATGATAATCGCCACCCAGCGTCCGTCCGTGGATGTGCTCACGGGCCTGATCAAGGCGAACTTTCCGACGCGTCTTTCTTTTCAGGTCTCCTCCAAGACCGACTCCCGGACCATTATCGACGCCAACGGGGCCGAAGCGCTGCTGGGCAACGGAGACATGCTGTTTCTGCCGCCCGGCACGGCCAAGCTGCAGCGGATACATGGCGCTTACGTATCAGAAGACGAGGTGACCCGGATCATCGCATTTCTGAAGTCCCAGAAAACCCCGGAGTATGACCACAACATCGTGGAGGCGCAGGAATCCGGAAAAGATGAAAACAGCGATGCGGACCATGACGAAAAATACGACGATGCGGTCGCGCTGGTAACAAAAACCGGCCAGGCCTCCATCTCCATGGTGCAGCGGCATTTGCGCATCGGTTACAACCGGGCCGCGCGGATCATTGAAACCATGGAGGCCGAAGGGGTGGTGGGCCCCTCGGACGGGGTCAAACCCAGGGAGATTCTGGTCCGCGGGGATTACGATAACATCTCATGAGCGGGGGGTGTCCAGGTGGATATCGATGAACGCATAATCGATTCGGTCAAGGGGTTTTTGGACAGAAAAGAGGGGATGCGGCTCTATGAACTGGCTGCGGAAGCATCGGCTGCGGCGCCCTGCCTGGAGATCGGGAGCTACTGCGGCAAATCGACCCTCTACCTGGGCGCGGGCTGCCGGAAAAACGGTTCGGTTTTGTTTTCCATCGACCATCACCGCGGCTCGGAGGAACAGCAGCCGGGTGAAGAATATTTCGACCCGGAAACCTACGACATGGACGCCGGCAGCATGAACACCCTGCCGTTTTTCCGAAAGACCCTGCAGTGGGGCGATCTTGAGGATACGGTGATTCCCCTTGTCACCCGCTCCGCGGTGGCTGCCCGCAAGTGGGCGACGCCGCTGTCGCTGGTATTCATCGACGGCGGGCACAGCTACGAGGCCGCATTCACAGATTACTGCAGTTGGGCCGGTCATGTGATACCCGGCGGCTTCCTGGTTATCCATGATATCTTCACAAACCCGGAAGAGGGCGGCCAGGCCCCTTACGACATCTACCGCCTCGCCGCCGGATCGGGCCTTTTCGACGAACGCCCCCTGACCAAAACGTTAGGCGTCCTCCGCCGCCGCCATCCAGTTTAGGGGACGTCCCCCACTATTTCCGGAAGTAAAGGACGAGGCTTTTGCCGAGAAGGGGTGTGAGGGCGGAGTCGATGGCCCGGGTGAAAAGGGGCTTGTTCATGATGTCCCAGGTAAGAAACCGGTGGTAGAGAGAGACGAAAAGCGCCTCGTCATTGTCCGGCCCGACCAGGCAGCGGAGCCACCAGTAGGGTGTGTGGATACCGTGGGCGTAATGAAAGAAACGTTTTTTGAGGCCGAGACGGGTAAACAGGCCGGTGATCCGCTGCTTCGTGTAAATGCGAACATGCCCGCCCTCGGTATTGGAATATGTATCGGATAGCTTCCAGCAGATCGCTTCCGGGAAATACCGGGGAACGCTTACAGTGAGGCTGCCGCCCGGCTTCAAAACGCGGATCAGTTCATCCGCCGCCTTTGTGTCATCCGGAATGTGCTCGAGGACTTCCGAGCAGATCACGTGGTCGAACGTCTGGTCGGCAAAGGGAAGCCGTGTGATGTCTGCGGCCGAAAAAGCCCACCGTCCCGCAAGTTTTCCGCCATATGCCTCGTGCAGATATATGTTTTCCTTTGCCTTGACGAGATCATCGAAGAGGATATCCGCGCCCGTCACCATGGCATCGTACGCGCAAGCGCCGCATACGTGCCGTCCGGGGCCGCATCCCATGTCGAGTATCCGGTCGCCCGACGATATGCCCAGCCGGGAATAATCAATGGTAATCACGGATCGCCTTTCTGTATGCATCCACGGTGCTTTGGGCGGCGGCCTCCCAGGTGAGATGGCGCTGCACCCGCTCGTAGCCGGCTTTGCCGTAGCTTTCAGCCAGTTCCGGATTGTCCAGGAAGCGCAAAATCGCATCTTGCAGCGCACCCGGATCGGCGGGCGGTACCAGTACCCCTGCATCGCCCACCACCTCGGGCAATGCGCCGCCGGTCGTGCTGATAACGGGTACGCCGCAGGCCATGGCTTCACCCGCCGGCAGGCCGAAGCCCTCGTACACGGATGGGATCACGGCCATGGTCGCCCGGGCGTACTGCCGGACGAATTCCTTGTAGGAGATCCGGCCGGTGAACGTGATGCTGTCCGACAGGTCCAGGGAACGGACCATCCTGGAGACGATGGAATTCTTTTTGGGTTTGCCCACCACTACCAGGCGGATATCTCTTGTCCGGCGTATTGCGTAAACAGCCTGGAGCAGGTAATGCAGCCCCTTGAGGGGCGTATCCGCGCTGTTGGTGACGATGATGCGGTTTTTCTCCCGCTTGATGCCGGAAACGGGATAGAACAAATCCGTATTGATTCCGTTGGGTATGATGGAAAACCGGTCGGCCGGAAGATCGAATTCCCTGCAGATATCTTCCTTGGCGCAGCCGGATACCGTAATGATATGGGACAGGGTC
>SLPT01000240.1 GCA_007131845.1 Desulfobacteraceae bacterium
ATTGAACGATAAAGCCTCACTATAATTTTTTTTTTTTTTTTTTTAAACGGCAATTTTTTATATCTTTTTTTTCTATTTATTAGGCTAGCCTTCATACATATAACCTCTTATTCGTTTTCAATACAAAAGCAATTTTCTTGCAAGGCTTCTTTAATACCCAAATAAATCTAAAAACTCCAATTTTATGAAGTTCCTAACACTTACACCAATATCATAAATTAACTAAATCAAAAACTTTAAGTGTAGAGATTAAGTTTTAAAATACTATCTAACTCAGAAAATATATGTTTTCTGCTGAACTGCTTTTTGTCAATGCAGCTATTGGTATTACATTGTATTTTAAATAAAGAATTTAGTATATCTCTTTTATTATTGCTAACTGATATACCATTATTATAATCATTAAGTACTCTTTGCAAGTAACCTTCAGCGCAGTCATTAATTGACAGAATGTACTTATCTAAAGCAATATAATCATAAATTTTTGTTGTTGGCTCATATGCATGTCCACCCGTAATGATCAAACCTATATCACTGGCTTTTATGTAAGCTAGTGCTTTTTTATATGTTAAGTACCCAGTTTCAATAATATATTTTTTCATAAAGTAATATTTCTCAATAAATTCTCGAACTGCTTTTTCTTTCTTCCCAACGTGGACAAAGTATATTTTTCTGTCATTCATAGTGTTGAATTCTTTTAATGCTTCCAAAAAAGGGATTGGATTTCTAAAGGAATCAAATTTACCGCTATACAATATGGTAACCCCGTTTTTTTTCAAATCAATTTCTTCGAGTTTTGTAAAATCATCTTCATCAAATCCATTTGGAATTGTCAAAAACCGTTTTGCAGGCACTTTCTGATAGCAACTTTTGTACAAATTGGTTGCTTCAGGTGTCACGTTCAATATAAAATCAGCATGTTTAATGATGAACGGTTCTATTAGGTTTGCGGTTATCTGGCTTCTTTTTGATAGATCATAAGGAGATACCGACCAGGGATCTCTAAAATCTAATATATAAGGAATTTTACTAGTTTTTTTATAAACCGGTGCCACAATCCAATGCAAAAAAGGACCCCCAGTATAATAAATATAATCATAATCATTATTCTTGATTAACTTTTTCATACATAAAAACAAATCTTTTAACCAGTATATGCTTGGATTATTATATCTCATAAATTTATTCATTCGTTTTGTTCGAATGACTGTAACATCATTCGGAACATCCTTCAATGTATTTTTATCAATTTCGCTATTATTAAAAAAATCTTCTTTTACAGTGATTACTGTAATAGACCATCCGAGTTCATTAAAGTATTTAATTAACTTTCTAACTCTTATCCCACCTACTCCGTTATAAGGAGCAAAATGGTAAGAAATCACTAGTAATTTTGCCATTTTCCCTAACCTTCATTTCATACTTTATTGTATTACTAATTACTCACGTGTTATTGCTAATTAGAGATAAGTCGTTTTTGTTTATTTTTCTTAATTATCAGGGGCTCATAATTTTTGCTGTCCATAATCAATGCTAACAATATCAAAAATATCGGCACTATTTTCTGTCTATGCCGCATTGCGGTACCAGCGTTATAAACTCCAATCCCGAAAATCAAGGATACGCTAATTAAGGCTAATACCAAGCCCGTGATTAAAACTTTTTTATCCTTGAGATTTCGCCTGTTCATTATGAAGTATATTATGGTTCCTAAGTATAAAACTGAATCGGAAAAAAAGGTAAACATATCTGTAAAATTTCGCCAATCGATTGGTAGTGGAGCTGTCAGGAAATAAAAAGCCCTTATTGGGCTATAAAGAATTAATTGGAAAAGGTTGTCAATTGTCATATCTGTAAGATATACAGACCCACCAATTCTTCTGTCTGCAGTTTCATAAATATCTGCAATTTCATCATCAGGACCTAAAAATTGGCTCAAAAAAAGATAATTAAACGGAATGGCAACAAGAAATACAACTATGGTAAGCAATAGAAAGACATATATAGTTTTTGAATTAAATCCATATTTGTTCATTCCTCTTATGTAAAACAAAAAAATAAAAGCATAACCAATAAATATTCCTATAACACCTGAATGAAAAATACTAGCCAGACCCAGCATTGATAAAGTGAGAAAAATGTCAATATTTAGGCCTGCTTTAAACCATCTAACAAAAAAGTATAAAGAACATACTACAAAAAAAGCAACTACAATTTCTCTTAAGAAAAGCGCTGACATTAGAACAGAGGCAGGGAAAAAAGCAGCTAAAAAAACAACCAATTTAACTACCCTGGGTTTTAGCTCAAGCATCATCATCATTTCATAAATTATAAAAACTGCTGAGAGTCCGAGTAAAACATTTATGTAGTGTCCAAACATTTGTTGAGGCCCAATCCAATGAAAAAGAAGGCCATTATATTTTGCAAAATATTCACCACGGATGGATTCATTTAATAAGTCAAGGTTCTGTGCAATTGCCAAAGCTGATCCATAAAATGCAACAGCATCGTGACCGGTATTGGGCAGTATAAATATATGCTTTGCGTATAAATCCCATAACATAACTGATACCCTGGCTAAAAAAGCGCCGAAAAAAATTATATAGTATTTGTTTTTAAAGGCTATCAGTATCGCCATTGTATATAGTACATGTATAGAAACTGCCATAGTTGAAACAAGCACGAAATCTGTTACATAAGGCTTTATTAAAGCCAGTATTATTATTTCAAATAGCAAGCCTATCCAGATTAGTTTCAAAATAAGCTTCAAGTTATTTTTGCCTCCTGCTGGAATTAGCATTTAAATTAATTATGTTTAGTGGAAAATAATTTTTCATGCTCTTTGAGGTAAAAATTCTCTAACCACTTAGCTGTTTCGACGATATCATAACCTTTAGTTTTTATTAGCTCAGTTTTGCCGATTCTTAAATATCCATTAGCATATTTTAAAATATTTTCAGCCCACTGGTTCGCTGGAGCTTTTAAGGATTCAGCTTCAATTAATTCAGTCACATAAGCTTCTTTCGGTATAGTATCAGCAACTATGCAATGTAAACCAGTTGCCTGAGCTTCAATAGTGACAAGACCTAAGCCTTCATGAAGAGATGGAAATATAAAAACATCCATGGCCTGTAATAAATCTGGAACATCAGAGCGAACACCTGCAAAAATTACTTTATCTGTCAGCCCCAAATCATGAACTTTTTTTTCAATATCATGACGTAGATTACCATCTCCGACTAACATTAGAATCGCTTGTTCATTTTTATCATATACAGCTTTAAAAATTTCAATTATAAAGTCATGATTTTTGTAATATATAAAATTACCTATATGACCAAGTACAAATTTATCTTCAATTTGGAATTCATTTCTTTTTTTATTTCTTTTATTCTGATCGAAAACAAATTTACTTAGGTCTATAGCATTTTTTATAATTACAAAAGCTTCTTTTTTACCGAATAGCCAAAATCCTGCAGGTTCGGAACATGCAAAAAGATAATCAGAATTATTTTTTAATAAATATCTGGATATTATTTTTGCCTTGGATAATATATTTCCCCAATAGTTAGTATGAGAATGGGCAATAGTAATAATTCCATTTTTTTTTGCTACTCTCAGATAAAAACCTGCTGTAGTCAAAACATGCGCATGCAAGATTACCCATCTGTCCTTATATTTTTTGAAGATTTTGTCCCAGGCTTTTAGATAAGTGAAGTGGTTAAATATTTTGTAGCGTGGGACATGATAGACAGAACCGCCTAATGAAATAATTTCATTATCATAAGCACAATTATCTTTTGTATGTATAACAAAATCAAATTGAACTTTATCTCTATCAATATTTCGGTAAATATTCATAACCATTGTTTCTGCTCCGCCTATATCAGTTCGACCAAAGCAGTGTAAAATACGAATTGGTTCAGCCATTTTTCCCCCTCAGGTTATGTCAGAGATATTATGAATTAGATATTTCAAAATATTTTTTATACCATCTTTGAAAAACAAACAAGGTCCACAGCTCACTGTAACGATTTTTTTTCTGGGAAAAATGCTCATCAAGAATTATTTTTATATATTTATAATCGAATAGACCCTGCTCTCTAATCCGATCTGGATCTAGCTCGGTAACCAATTCAGCTTTAAGCTCTTTCCTAAGCCACTTTGCAATTGGGACTGTGAATCCCTTTTTTTTTGCTGATAAAAGCTCACCGGGTATTAGGTCTTCAAATGTGTCTTTCAAAATTATTTTAGTATTATTGGCACTAATTTTATAATTATTAGGAATTTTGGCCGCGAACTCTATGACATCTTTATGAAGCATTGGTGTGCGAGTCTCAAGAGAACACAACATGCTTGCTCTATCGACCTTCGTTAACATATCTCCTTCTAAGACCACCTTAAAATCAGTATAGAAAGAACTTGACATTTCGTCTTTGGTTTCATGCTGCAAAAAATAGTAATCACTGATCAATTCTGTACTGTTTAAATCTAGCCAGTTTTCCTTTAAAAGATGTGAGAGTTCTTCTTGTTTAAAGCCCAAGGACATAAGGCTTCTACGCTGCTCAAATATGGTCTTGTCAGCATTATCTATGACTTTACGAATCTTTCGCATTATAGGCCTATTGTCCGGCAAAGCATAGGCAGCTTTATAAATTATGTTATTCCTGAACCATTTGGGTAATTTTTTATATTTATCTGAGTAAAAACTTATTAAATACTTATTATACCCACCAAATAACTCATCACCTGCATCACCGGTTAGTACTGCTTTAACGTATCTTTTTGCATAATTTGAAATCATATATGTTGGTATAAGTGATGAATCAGCGAAGGGTTCGTCAATATTCCCCAATATCTTGCTTAATTCTGGAATCGCATCATTGTAATCTAAATAATAAAGATGATGGTTTGTTTTATGAAAATTAGATACTTTTTGTGCTTTATTGCTCTCATCGTGCTGCTTGTCTTTATAGCCGATAGTAAACGTATTGACCTGCTTGCCTGATATTTTAGACATTATACCAACAATTATAGAAGAGTCTATTCCACCGCTTAAAAAAGCACCGAGTGGAACATCGGAAACCATGCACTCTTCAACTGCGTTAAACAATGTTTCTCTCAGCTTTTTTTTACACTGATCATAGTCATTTATTAAGCTAGCATCGCTGTATTTTACATCCCAGTACTGTTCAATTTTTAAATTGTTATTTTCATCCACTATCATATAATGACCGGGAAGTAATTTGATCACATCATTATAAATAGTAAGTGGGGCTGGAATGTAGGTAAGCTGCAGAAATTGGTTCAAGGCTTTTTTGTTTATAGATTTGTTAACAAACCCGGTAGAAATTATACTTTTTAACTCAGATGCAAAGATGAAAAAAGTAGAGTCTTTGTAATAATATAAGGGCTTTTCACCTGCCCTGTCCCTTGCAAGCGTTATTTTCTTTTGCTTTAGATCATAAATTGCAATTGTGAACATGCCCTTTAGCTTATTAAAACACTCATATCCATATTCCTCAAAGCAATGCAGGGCAACCTCAGTATCACTTTGGGTCGCAAATATATGTCCTTTGGCTAATAAATCCTGCTTTAATGTTTTATAGTTATAAATTTCTCCATTCATAATGATGACTAAAGACTTGTTCTCATTAAATATTGGCTGTTGGCCGGTAGTTAAATCAATAATTGATAACCTTCTCATCCCAAGACCAATATCATCCTGTATATAAATACCTTCATTATCCGGCCCACGGTGAAAAATATTTTCGTTCATGGTATTAATCAAGTGAGCAATCTGTTCTTTATTCAGTATAGAATCATTTTGTTTATATCCATTTATTCCGCACATTTTTCATTTGCACCTCTCGTGAGTCCATCTTCACTATTACTTATATTTGTATAGCTTTTAATATAAGCTAATATTTTAGCTGTTTATTTTATTATTAGAGCCGCCAGTAACTGTACCCGTCACCCTCAAATTTTTTTCTATCGAGCAGTCCTTTCACATCGATGATGACCTTGTTTCCGTTGGCCGTGTTTTTAAAAAACCGGTCAATTTGAGCCCGGTTCAGGCTTTTATATTGCTCATGGGCAACAGCCAACACCACGGCATCAACTTCTTTAATCTGTTCCAGCGGAACAAGATCGATTCCGTATTGCTTTTTGGTTTCATGCTTATCTGCCACGGGATCGGTTACTACCGGTTCAATGCCGTACTCCCTTAACTCGTTTACTACGTCGATCACCCTGGTGTTGCGGGTATCCGGGCAGTTCTCCTTGAAGGCAAAGCCCAAAATGGCCACGTGGGCACTCTTGACCGGAATATCGGCCTTGATCAGCTTCTTAACCAGGCTTTCGGCCACGTACTTGCCCATGCCGTCGTTGATCCGGCGGCCGGACAATATAACCTGGCAGTGGTAGCCGATCTGCTCGGCCTTGTAGGTCAGGTAATAGGGGTCGACACCGATGCAGTGACCCCCGACCAGGCCCGGGTAGAAGGGCAGAAAGTTCCACTTGGTCATCGCTGCTTTAAGAACCGCCTTCGTATCAATATCCATCCGGTTAAAGATAATGGAGAGTTCGTTCATAAAGGCGA
>SLPT01000379.1 GCA_007131845.1 Desulfobacteraceae bacterium
CCAGTAATCCGTATACATTTGCCGCTCGTCTTTCCAGCGGGCTTTATCCCAGGGCCGAAACGGCTCGCAAACTGCCTGGATCCTGTCCAGGTGCCGGCTTCCGCCTTCCTCCAACAGCAAACCGACTCTGACCCGGCGCAGCAGAAGATCCGTCAGATGCCGCACACCCCCGGTGTCCGCAGCCGCCGGAAGCTCCGCCCAGAGGGTCCGGGTGCCGGGGATATAGACAAGGTCCTGTCCGGATGCCTTTTCCAGAATGGATCCGGCTTTATCACCGTAGCGGCCGTAGAGCCTGCGCACGGCGTTCGGCTCAAGATCGTTTCCTCCCGATTTTTGGGAAAAAGACGGGACGGTTACGGGTGCAAACGCCGGCGTTGAGGCCGAAGGCATTTTATTGACCGGTAGAAAGGGCAGGGCGGCTTTTAATGCATCGGCGGCCAGGATGCGAAAGGTGGTCAGCTTGCCGCCGGTTACGGTAACGAGCCCCTTGTCCGTCCAGGTGACATGTTCTCTGGATTCTTTCGACGGATCCACTGCCTCCTTTTCTGTCAGAACCGGACGAATGCCGGCAAAAGAAGCGATGCAGTTTGCCGGTGAAATGCGGGCTTCCGGAAAATAGGCATTGAGGCACTCCAGCATATAGCGGGCCTCGTCTTCCGTGGCGGTGATTTCGCCTTGTATGTCACTTCCATGGTCCAAATCGGTGGTTCCAAGGATCAGGGCCCCTTCCCAGGGGATGATAAAAAGAGGGCGGTTGTCATCCGGGTGGGCCAGGGTCACGGCGCGGGACAATGGAATGCGTTCTGCCCCGATGACCAGGTGGCTCCCCCGCAGGGGCCGAAGATGCATACCGGGGCGGTGCGACGGATGCAGGGTTTCCGCCCAGGCGCCGGTGGCATTGATTACGGCGCCGGTATTCAGAATGGCGGATTGGCCGGTTTCGGCATCTTTTGCCTCGATGCCTGAAACCGCTTCCTGCTCATCGCGGATGATCCGGTTGACCGTACAGTAGTTAAGCGCCGTCCCGCCGGCGTCCACCGCCTCGTCAATGAGGCGCAGCACCAAGCGGGCGTCGTCGGTCTGCGCGTCCATGAACCTGAAGCCGCCGGCAAGCCCGGACTGCTCGATACCCGGCGCCAGGGAAGTAAAGGTTTTCGCATCGTAATAGGTATGGCGGCGCCTGCCGCCCATGATGTCATAGAGCGTCAGGCCTGCTGTCAGGGTGAGTCGTCCGGGGCCTTTTTTTTTGTATACGGGCAGAAGAAAGTCAAGTTCTTCAACCAGCCCGGGAGCCTCTGCAATGAGGCGTTGGCGCTGGTGGACGGATTCCCATGTGAGGTGAAGCCGGCCCTGCTTCAGGTATCGCAGCCCACCGTGAACCAGCTTGGAGGATCGGCCGGAAGTCCCCCAGGCAAAGTCGTATTTTTCCAGCAGAAGGGTTTTCAGCCCCATGCGGACGGCTTCACGCAGAACCCCGGCGCCGGTGATACCCCCCCCGATGATGATCAGATCCCAGGTTTTGTCCAAATCTTCAATGTTCATGGCCGTCTTTCCTGTTGGCGGTATCAATGAGTTTGCCCGGATTCATGCGGTTTTCCGGGTCGGCAGCACGCAGAAGGCCGCGCAGAACGATCATGCCCGCTTCCCCTTTTTCCGCCGAAACATACGCTTTATGATCCGCTCCCACGCCGTGCTGATGGCTGATGGTGCCGCCGTTGTCAACAATGGCCCGGCTGGCGGCATCCTTGATCCGGCGCCACCGGAAAAAAGTCTCTTCCGGCGAATCGGCCAGTCGGAAGACATAGGTCGTGTATATGCTCGACCCGGAGGAGTAGACGTGGGAGAGATGCGTAAACACATGCACCTTTTCGCCGATGTCGTCGAGTGCGCCGGAAATCGCGTTTTCCACGGCATTCATCGTGGGGGTGACCCGATCCCACGTGGTGGCCGTCTCCAGGGTGTCCACTGCGTAGCCCCGATCCCAGAGCGTGTTTCGAAGGTACGGTGCCCGGAAACGGTTTTTCCGCCAGGCATCTCCCATGGGACTCCCTGTCCAGATACCGCCGTTTTTCCGGATTATTTTGCGTGCCATGCGTTTTCCGGAGGAATAAAGCGTCGATGGGCCGATCAGTCCCATGAGCATCATGCACCAGTTGTTTTCGGAAAGCCCCCGAAGCCGGAGATAATGTTTCAGAAGGTTGATCTGCCGCTCGTGCCCGGCAAGAAACAGGTTGGTGTAGGTTTCCGAGGGATTGGACAGCCGGATCATGGACAGGGGCACATCGGAGTTGGCCAACCGGAACACCGCGGACAGGGCTGCCTCCCAGTCGGGAAAAAAGATGCCGTAGATGCGGTCGTTTTCCGGTATCCCGGAAATACGCACGGCAGCCCGGGTCAACAGCCCCATCCGGCCCTCGGATCCGAGTACCGCGTGCCGCAGATCAGGTCCGGCGGCCGATGCCGGGAAGGGCGGAAGCGACACCTTTCCGGCGGGCATGATCATGGACCCGCCTGCAAAAAGGTGCTCGATCCGGCCGTAATACAGCGACTGCTGGCCGGCGGAACGCGTTACCACCCACCCGCCCAGCGTTGAATAATCAAAGGACTGGGGATAATGCCCCAGGGTGAAGCCATGGGGATGAAGCGCCTTTTCCAGCTCCGGCCCGGTGATGCCCGCCCCGAACTCCGCCAGCATGTTTTGCGGGTCCAGCCGGATCATTTTGTTCATTTTTTCCATGGAAAGAGAAAGGACCGGGGCACCGGATTCGGGAATATCGAGATGCCCCACGACGCTGGTTCCTCCGCCGTAGGGGATTACGGTCATCTGGTGCCGGTCCGCGAATTCGAAAACGTCTTCGGCTTCGCTGTCGGTGGCCGGCAAGGCCACGCCATCGGGAAAAGCGGAAAGGGTTCCGAAACGCATGGCGATCCAATCCGGCATGCTCTGGCCGTGGGCGTGTTCGAAGCGGGTTGCGGCATCAAAGGAGATGCATGGGTGGGATTCGGTAACCCGGGATGCCGGAACCTTTTTCAGGATCGCTTCCAGGGGGGTGTTTTGAGCCGGCTTTGCCGGCCCTGCGAGGTTTTCAAGGATTTTTAAGGCGGAATCGGGCAGTTTGGCGTCGATAGCCGGGTCGCCCCAGCCGTTGTATCGTTTCATGGGCCGTCTCCGTTGGGGGCCGGAATCATCCGCAATCCGGCCGGTTCTTCGGCAGAACGAAACAAAGCCTATTCCAAAGAAGCCTCTTTGCAGGACGCTTTTGTCTGCCGGGATGTCTTGACAGAATCGGTATGCATCTAATAATTAGGATTAGTGTGTTGCCAAAGTATTTTTTCCAACTTAGAATGTAGCATGCCATAATGGTATGCTACAACTACAAACGGAAAATGTCACCAATCGGCACTCCAAACATCGGTATGATGCTTTTTTCGAAAGGCTTCACAGCCTGGTTCCGGTTTGCCTGGGTCATCAAAAACAAAAGTGTTAAAATCGGTTCAAAGACCAAAATCACCCGGAACACCCGGAATCACCCTAAATCAAACGATGGATGACCCACACCATTGAGGAGGAAATTGGATGAGCACGGTTTTTTATGTACAGGCTTCACCCAGGGGAACGGAATCGTTTTCCATTGCCGCTGCAAACGCCTTTATCGAATCGTACCGCAAAAAATCCCCTGATGATGAAATTATCACCATCAATGTGTTCGACAGGGATCTTCCGCCGTTCGACGGCAAGATTCTGGGCGCCAAGTACGCGATTCTTCATGGCAGGTCCCCTTCCGAAGATCAAAAAGAAGACTGGGCAAAGGTGGAGTCTATCATCGAAGAGTTCAAGGCGGCCGATAAATATGTCTTTGCGGTGCCCATGTGGAACTTCGGCCTGCCCTACCGGTTCAAGCAGTACCTCGACATCCTCATCCAGCCGGGCTATACGTTTCAGTACTCCCCGGAAGAAGGCTACAAGGGGCTTTTGCCGGACCGTCCGGTTTTTGTCGCCTATGCCCGCGGGGGATCCTATCCCCGGGGCAGCGAGGTGGAGCATATGGATTTCCAGGTGCCATATTTCAAGACGCTGTTAAATTTTATCGGACTTCGGAAAATCGAACACGTCATCATCGACTCGACGCTGGGATCCCAGCAGGGCGCCGGCGCAAATCTTGACAACGCCATACGGAAGGCAACCGAAATTGCAGAAAACTTCTAACCAGCAGTATCTCGACTTCGCGGTGGAAACCGCCTACCTGGCCGGACGCCTCACCCTGGGACACTTTCAGGGCAGCACGAAGCCTGAATTCAAATCCGACGACACCCCGGTGACGGCGGCGGACCGGGAGGCCGAAACATTCATCCGGAGCCGGATCGAAAAGAAATACCCGGAACATGCCGTGATCGGAGAAGAATACGGGACGACAGACCCCGGAAAAGCATCCTGCCGATGGATCATCGATCCCATCGACGGCACGAAATCCTTCATCCACGGCGTACCGTTCTACGGCGTGCTCATCGGCCTTGAAATCGAGGAAAACGTGGAAGTGGGCGTGGTCTATTTCCCGGCCCTGGACCAGATGGTGGCCGCGGCCACGGGATGCGGGTGTCGGCTCAACGGCCGGCCCGTTCGCGTCTCGTCCGTAGCCACGCTTGAACGGGCCACCGTGGCTTTCACCGATGCGGGAAGCTTTGCGGAATACGGCCGCGGCGAGGCCTGGGAGAAGATCCAGCGGGCGTGCTGGTTCCGGGCCGGATGGGGAGATGCCTACGGCCACTGCCTGGTGGCCACGGGTCGGGTCGAGTTGATGCTGGATCCTGTCATGAATCTCTGGGACTGCGCGCCGTTCCCCCCGATTCTCAAGGAAGCGGGCGGTTTTTTCGGGGACTGGCAGGGGGCGCCCACAATTCACGGCGGTGAAGCCCTGTCCACTACGCCGGCACTGCTTTCAGAGGTTCTTGAACTGATATCAGGATGATTTTGCCCCCAAAGCCGCCTCCACGTG
This sequence comes from Desulfobacteraceae bacterium, assembly GCA_007131845.1. Lineage (GTDB taxonomy): Bacteria > Desulfobacterota > Desulfobacteria > Desulfobacterales > Desulfosalsimonadaceae > B1SED10-16. Next base: position 4,995 of record SLPT01000379.1, read on the forward strand.
CATGATAACAGCACGCAGATGTTGGCGCGACGACTTTTCCGTCCGGAAAGCTTCCAGGTCATCGAGAAGCGGGCCGGTTTTTTCGTCATCAACAAGCGCCTGAACCACCGTAAAGTTTCCGGGATACACCTTGGATCCCATGTGCTTGCCGTCCTGCCCGCCTCCCTGGACCATGGGATAGGTCACGTAGTCGATAATCCCGTTTTCATCCAATATCTTGTCGATCCGGTCCGTGTACTCGAAGCGGAATGTGATGTGAACGAACTTCATGGAAACTCCTTTACCGGGTTGCGGCCTCCCCCTTGAACAGATTCACGATGAATCGCTGCAACTGGTCGTACAGGGTATATACAACCGGTATGACCAGCAATGTCAGGGCCGTTGCGGAGATGAGTCCGGCGGCTACAGAGAGGCCCAACGGCGCCCTGGCCTCGCCGCCGGCGCCGAATCCGAGCGCAATCGGCGTCATTCCCAAAATGGTGGATATGGCCGTCATGAGGATCGGGCGGAATCGCTCCCGGGCTGCTTCCATGGCGGCTTCGATCGGTTCTCTCCCCCTGGCCACCAGCGTGTTGGTATAGTCGATGAGCAGAATCGAGTTTTTGGTCACCATTCCCATCAGCATGATCAGGCCGATAAATGCATACACGTTGAAGCTCAGGCCAAGGACCCACAAGGAGCCGAACGCACCGATCGTCGAGAGCGGCAGCGCCGTCATGATGGTCAGGGGGTGGATGAACGATTCGAACTGGGCCGAAAGTACCAGGTAGATGAACAGGATCGAAAAGATGATGGTGATGCTCAGGTAATAGAAAGACTCCTCGAATATTTCGGACATTCCGGCCATCTCGTAGCTGGTGCCCGCCGGCAGCTCGTCGGCGAGATGCGCTTCCAGCGCATCGACAGAATCACCCAGGGCAACGCCCGGAGGGACGCTCGATGAAATCGTGGCCGAGCGAAGCCGGTTGTACCGGTTGATTTCGCTGGGCCCTACCGTTTCCTCCAGAGAGACAAGGTTGTCCAGGGTAACCAGGTTCCCGTCCCGGTTGCGGACATAAACATCCCGAAGATTGTCCGGAACCATTTCACCCCTGCCCGCGACATCGCTCAATACGTCATAGCGCTCGGCATCGCGTTCGATTTTCGATATTTCAACCTGTCCGAACAGGAAGCGCAGGGTGTTGGATATATCGGTAACCGACACGTTCATTTCACCTGCCTTGTCCCGGTCGATGGTGACATCGATCTGCGGGTTGTTGAGCTCCAGGTTGGACCGGACGCCCACAAACAGATTCGGTTGCTGCCGCATCCATTCCATGACGCCTTCCTGCAAACGTTCGAGTTCCACGAGGTCGGGATGCTGAATCACGACCTCCACGGGGTCGCCGCCCATGCCGCCGGGAACGAGCTCCGCCACAAAGGCCCGTCCTTCGGTGATGCGCGCCAGTTTCTGGCGGTACTGCTGCATGATTTCCGACTGGTGAAGCTCCCTTTCTCCACGCCCGGACAGGGTGACGAAGGCAATTCCCTGGTTTGGCTGGCCCATTCCCCGCTGCCCCATGCCAACGGCCAGGAACTGGTGGCTGACGTTCGGGTCCTCGGC
>SLPT01000354.1 GCA_007131845.1 Desulfobacteraceae bacterium
TAAACCTTTTCGTGGAAAGGGCTGACACAAGAAGCTGGCGTACACTGCCCGGCGAAATATACATGACCCGGATTTTCGTGCCCCCCGGAAATTATACGGTTCGTCTGCCGCCGGGTGATCGGGGCGGACCCCGGACGGAAACCGTCTCCGTTCGGGCCGGCAGGACTGAATTCGTTTTTCAGATGTAATCCACATATATGGAGGAACAGGATATGTATAATGAAGTTGTCATGGATCATTTCAAGCAGCCGAGAAACGTCGGTACCATCGAAGACCCTGATGGCGTGGGTGAAGTGGGCAATCCGCTTTGCGGCGATATGATGACCATTTACCTCAAAATCAAGGATGACAAAATCGACGATATCAAGTTCCAGACTTTTGGCTGCGGTTCGGCCATTGCCGTCTCCAGCATGCTCACGGAACTTGCCATGGGAAAAACCCTTAAGGAGGCCAAGCAGATCACCAACAAGGACGTGGCTGCCGCACTCGAGGGACTTCCCAAGAACAAAATGCACTGCTCAAACCTTGGTGCCGACGCCCTGCACATGGCCATCCAGGATTACGAGGACCGGAAGGCCGGGGTTCAGCGGAGCGGGCCGGCGCGCAAGGAAGACCACGAGCATGAAAAGGAATCGCACTGCTATTGCCCATATTGCGACGTGGAACTCAATGAGGCCTCAACCTTTTGCGAGGCGTGCCAGAGAAGCCTCGATGAGGAACACTGAAGACGCCACCGAAAAGGGATTGCGTGCAACGGGTCGCATGGATTTTCCGGATATCCGGGTAAAAGCCGTTTCCATGGGGTCCGGAGGGAAAGATTTTTGTAAAACGGCTGTCAGGGGCTGGCTGTATGTTGGCCGGTCCCTGACGGCTGCAACCGGATGGATAGAAAAAAGATATGCGAGGTGTTGGAATTGAAGCTGATCAATCTTGACCATATTTCCGCTGCGCCTTTGCTCCCGGAAGTAAAAGAAAGCATGATCGATGCCATCAACAGCGATCTGCACAACCCGTCCAGCCAGCATCAGGCCGGCGAGGCGGCGGCGGAGCGGCTGGATGCGGCCCGGGAGGCCGTACGGCAGCTGGTGGGGGCGAAAGATACCAAGGAAATCGTTTTCGTGTCCGGCGGAACGGAGTCCGTCAACCATGCCATCAAGGGCGTGGCCATGGCCAACCAGGGTAAGGGAAATCATATTGTCACAACGAACATCGAGCACAATGCCGTCATCCGGAGCCTCAAAAGGCTATCCGGCGCGGGGTTCAAGGTGACATCGCTCCCGGTGGACGAAACCGGGCGCGTGAATCCCGAAGACGTGGCAAAGGCCATCACGGACAAGACCATTCTCGTTTCGGTGATGCACGCCAACAACGAGACCGGAACGCTCCAGCCGATTCGCGAGATCGGGGAAATCACCCGGGAGAAAAACGTTCTTTTTCACAGCGACGCCGTCGATTCGGTAGGCGTGGTTCCCGTCTCCGTGGAAGAGATGGGCGTCGATCTGCTCAGTTTCGGCGCCAACCGGTATTACGGTCCCCACGGCATCGGCGGACTCTATGTCCGGAAGGGAACCCGCATCTTTCCCCTGCTCGAAGGGGGGGTCCAGGAGCATAACAAGCGGGGAGGCACGGAAAACCTGATCGGCATCATTGGTATGGGAAAGGCCGCCGAGCTTGCCATCCGGGATATGGACACACGGGCGGCACACCTTTCGGAGCTCAAGCAGTATCTTCTGGATAATCTGCCAAAGCACCTCGACGAATACCTGATCAATACGAACCTGGAGCACAGCCTGCCGGACCTGCTCAACGTATCGTTGAAATACATCGAGGGGGAGTCCGTTATGCTCATGTTAGACGGCGACGGCATTGCGGTTTCCACCAAATCGGCCTGCGCCACGGGTTCGCTGAGGGCCTCGCATGTGCTGATGTCCTTGGGGCTGAGCCACGCTGACGCACAGGGGACCGTCGTTTTGGCCTGGGGAATTGACAATACCAAAGAGGAGATGGACCACTTTCTTGCTTCGGTGTCCGAGTGCGTCCATACCCTTCGCAGCATGTCGCCGCTCTACAGGAATCACAACGGGTAGCTCTCCCGCTGCCGGAAAGGTTTTGCCGGGGCGGGGCTGTGTTGCGGACGGGAAATACTAATGGCGTTGGCGTGCAAAAACCGTTGCCCTACGGCTTTTGCACGCCTTGCAGCGGCACTGCTTCAGGCCGCTGCCGGTTAGTATGTTACCGGGGTTCCTTGGATTCCCCGCTTCCTTCTATACTGCACTGGGTGAAATCTACGGTTTTGCCGCAGCCGGGGCACTTATGCGCACGGTCGAATTCATCGGAAAAAATTTCCAGTTGCGTTCCGCATTCCGGGCACTTGCATGTAAATGCGCTCAGGTTTTTGAAATTCTGAAAGCCCGGACAATGCTGGGGAGTGGTTCCGTCTTGAGATGCCATGTTTTTCCTCCTTGCAAAATGTGGTGATACGATATCTGTTAAAGTTCTTTTCTAATATAATAATCGAAATGGCTTCCTACAAATAAAAAAACGTTAATAGACGTGCAACAACCGATGGATTTATGATCGGCTTATTTTTCAACCGTTCAATGAACCGTTTATTGCCGGCGGGTGCTGTGTTTCCCGCCCTTTTGAAAAGTGGCCTGAGGAAACGGCCCGAAACGGAAAGCCGGTTTTCGTTTGGGGACTATGTAGGAATAAGATGCTTTGGTAATCCGGTTATGCGCACGGAGTGGGCATGGATGAAGCAATAGAGAAAATGGCCCGGGACGCGGGCCTGACCGAAGAGGAACTGGCGGAGCTGATCCGTCTTTTTGTTGCGAGTTCAACAACGGACATCCGTAGCCTGGAAAGGTTTCTTGCCGCAGATCAGGTTACCGAGGCGCGCAGGCGGCTTCATTCCCTGAAAGGGGCGGGCGTCAACCTGAGCCTGGAGCGGCTTGCTTGGTATTGTGAGCATGCGGAAGCGGCGCTGGACAATCACTGCTTCGAGGATGCTGCTGCGGCCGTGATACAAATAAAACGAATCGTGGAAAATCTGTCCGCAGAGTCGCTTGGCCTGGAGTACCCCACGGCTTCCTGACGACTCCCCGGAGGCTCTGCCCAAAAGCTCCCAAAAAGCTATTTGGATGGCTCTCCGGACAGAAACGATACAAGGCATTGAAATGAAAAAAATCCTGGTGGTCGATGATCATCCTGTTATGAGAAAGTTCATGTTCGATCATCTCGAAAAAAAGGGATACGAAGTATCCTTTGCAGCCGACGGTCTGGCCGCTCTCGAGACACTGGATACCTTTACGCCGGATATTTTTTTTATCGACCTGGTGATGCCGAATATCGGCGGAGACAAGCTTTGCAGAATCATCCGAAGTCGCCCCTCCCTTGATCATGCATTCGTGGTGGTATTTTCCGCCGTGGCCCTCGAAGGGAAGGACTCGTTTGAAAGCGGCCCGGCGGATGCCTATATTGCCAAGGCTCCCCTGGGAAAACTTGCCGGATACGTGGATGCGGTGCTTTCGGCCGTTGATGAGGGGCGGACAAAAGCGATTCGCGGGCGTATTTTCGGCAGCGAAGATGTCCTGGAGCGAACGATCTCCAGGGAGCTGCTTGCCTCGAAGAAACACTACGAAATGATTTTGAACCGCATGTCGGAAGGCTTGCTGGAATTGACCGACAGCTCCCGGGTTGTTTTCGCCAATCCGGCCGCCATGGATATTATCGGGCTGGAAGAGGAGATGCTGCTTTCCGCCGACTTCTGCGACCTGATTGCCAAAGACAGACGCCCGGCGATTGTCCAAAAGCTCGAAGAGGCAAGACACACGCGGCGCGAGGTCGTTTTCGACTCGGAAATCCGATTCAACCGGAGTCTTGTTTCCATGAAATTCATACCCGCCACCAGCGGGGAGGATTTCCGGATGCTGGTCATGTTAAAAGATATCACCCGGCAAAAAAAGCTGGAGGGGCAGCTGCGGCAGGCGGAAAAAATGGAGGCCATCGGGAATCTTGCCGGCGGCATCGCCCATGACCTGAACAACATCCTGAGCCCGGTATTCGGCTATACGGAAATGGCCATACAGAGCCTGCCACCGGGTGCCGCGGCGTCAAAAAATCTGCAAAACGTGATTACCGCCGCAAACAGCGCAAGGGAGCTGGTTCACCAGATTCTTCAGTTCAGCCGCCAAAACGAGGAGGATATCAAGCCGGTCAAAATCCAGCTCATCATCAAGGAAACCCTGAAGCTTCTCCATGCCACTATCCCCGCCACCATTGAAATCCGTGAGACCATCGATCCGTATTGCGATGCCGTCATGGCCGATGCATTCCAGGTTCAGCAGATCGTCATGAACCTCTGCACGAATGCATTTCATGCAATGGCCGAGACCGGCGGGGTGCTTGACGTCCTGCTCTACCAGGTGGATCGGGGGCCTTTCGACCCGCCGTCCCTGAGAGGATGCCGGGAAGCAGGCTATATCGTGATGGAGGTGGCCGATACCGGCTGCGGAATTGATTCCGGGGTGATCGATAAGATATACGATCCCTATTTCACCACCAAGCAGATGGGTAAAGGGACCGGCCTTGGCCTGTCGGTGGTTCATGGCATCGTTCAGAAAAACAACGGCCATATTACCGTGGACAGCAACCCCGGAGAGGGGGCGACTTTCCGGGTGTATTTCCCGGCAGTCAGAACCGACGCCGCCCATGCCGGCGTAAATCCTGATGTTGCGGGAATGCCGCGCGGATCGGAACGCATCATGATCGTCGACGATGACGATGTGATTGCGCGCATGTACCGGGAGATACTCACCGGGCTGGGATACCGGGTTTCGGTTTTCGATAACGGCCGGGACGCCTGCGATGCAGTAATGCAGGAGCCGGAATACGATCTGATCATTACCGACATGACCATGCCGGGCAAGACGGGCGCCGAGCTGGCTGCGGAGGTACTGGCGGTTCACCCCTCGATGCCCTTTATCCTGAGCACAGGATTCAATGATCAGATTTCGGAGAGAAAAGCCAGGCAAATCGGCGTAAAAAAGTTTCTGCTCAAGCCGGTGAGCATCATGGACCTGACCCGTGCGATCCGGGAGGTCATGGACGGCTGCGACTTGCCGGCAGAAGGGCCGGGCGGGGAAGAACGGTAGGACGTCTTTGAAAAATGCTGGCTTGAAACCGGTCCCGCTTTTACATTAGACACGAGCACCAAACCAAAAGTACGGAGATGCACATGCCTTTGTCAGACAACCAGCCGGATGATTTCCCGGAGATTCAGCCGGTGAGCGTTCCGGACCACCCGGTGTGGCCGGAGCTGACACCGGAGGATAAGCGGCGGCTGGAGGAGACAATTAGGGAGATGCTGGAAAGCCTCAACGGCGTTCTGGTAGCCCATTACTATACCCATCCGGATGTACAGGCTTTAGCGGAAAAAACCGGCGGATGCGTTGCGGATTCGTTGGAGATGGCCCGGTTCGGTACCCGGCATACGGCTCAAACCCTCGTTGTGGCGGGTGTTCGCTTCATGGGCGAGACCGCCAAGATTTTAAACCCGGAAAAAAGGGTTTACATGCCGGATCTTGCCGCCACGTGCAGCCTCGACGAGGCGTGCCCTGCGGAGGAATTCAGCCGGTTTTGCGACCTGCATCCGGATCACACGGTGGTCGTTTACGCCAATACCAGCGCCCGCGTCAAGGCCCGGGCCGACTGGGTCGTTACCTCCGGAATCGCAGCACCCCTTATCGAACACCTTGCGGCAAAGGGGGAAAAAATCCTGTGGGCCCCGGACCGGCACCTGGGCCGCTACCTGGAAATGACCACCGGCGCCGATATGCTCCTGTGGCCCGGATCCTGCGTGGTTCACGAAGAATTCAGATCCGTGGCGCTGGCCCGGGTAACGCGCCTGCATCCCGATGCAGCGATCCTGGTGCATCCGGAATCGCCGGAAAGCGTCATCTCCCAGGCCCATGTCGTGGGGTCGACCACCGCGCTGATCAAGGCGGTTTCCACCATGGAAAACAAGAAATTCATCGTGGCAACCGACAAGGGAATTTTCTACAAGATGCGCCAGGCGGCACCCGACAAGATCCTTATCGAGGCACCCACGGTGGGGGAGGGAGCGACCTGCCAGGCCTGCGCCGAATGCCCGTGGATGGGATTGAACTCCCTTCAAAGCCTTACCGCGGGCCTGGAAAACAAAACGGGCGAGATCCGCATCGATCCCTTGATCCGGGACCAGGCGGTTGTGCCGATCCGGCGAATGCTCCAATTTGCGGAAACCCTGAAAAAAGACGACAAGGACTGAGGCTCCGCCCATCATGATGACTGACCGGTTTGAACAGATCGTCGAGCGCATCGGAGCAGTCGTGCTCGGAAAACATCCGCAGATCCGCCTGGCCCTGGCATGCCTCTTTGCCCGGGGGCATCTTCTGATCGAAGATATGCCCGGAATCGGCAAGACCACCCTGGCCAAGGTGCTGGCCCGGTGCCTGGGACTGGCATTCCAGCGCGTCCAGTTCACATCGGA
>SLPT01000015.1 GCA_007131845.1 Desulfobacteraceae bacterium
ATTCGCCGGATTCGATTGCCGGCCTGCCGGAAAGGGGAAACGATACGTCGTCCGTCCGCCTGCTTCTTTTTCATACGCCCACGAGCATCATAACCGCCAGGGGCGACAGCGTGGACCGGCATTTTTCCACGTACTGGATGCCCGACACTTCATTCAGGCACAACCGGGAAGCCGGCATCGATCTGCAGCTCTCCGGACACACCCATTACGGCCAGATTTTCCCCCTCAACCTGCTGACACGCCTGCTCTACAGAGGGTATGACTACGGCCTGAAACAATCCGGGAACATGTACGTATACACCACGTCCGGCGCCGGCACCTGGGGACCGCCCATGCGTACGGCCGGCATATCGGAAATCGCCGTCATACGGCTGCGGCAAAAACCGTAAACGAAAATGGGCGGTAAACGACTGGGCACAATGCCCGGGCGGCGGTTTTCCCGGACCGGGGCTGCGTTTCCGGTTATCTGAGATGGCTTCCGGAGTTGTCTACCGGATCCGGCGCATGTATTCCTCCCCCACCACCTGGGGATCGTAGAGATCGGGAAAATAATACGGCAGAACGTGCATCGGCAGTCCGACGGACAGGGGCTGCCGGTGGGATCCGGAGACCAGGAGGCCTTCCCGGACGAGAGACCCCACGATCCGCCTGGCGTTTCTCTGGCTCATGTTCATAATTTCGCCGGCACGGCCCCTGGAAACGCTTCCCCGCATGAACACGGCGCGCAGCAGCCGGGCCGCTTCCGGCCGGAGCGGGCGGGCGGGATCACTGGAGCGCATGTCCACGTACCAGTCGATGCGTGACTCGATCTGGTCGAGCCGCAGCAGGTTTTCCATGAACCGGATCTGGTCGAGGCACACGGAGAGGAAAAATTCGCAGAAAGCCGCCAGCAGATCCCCGCTGAAACGCCCGGCCGCCTGCCCGGAATGCGCTTCCGCGGAGGCATCCGAAGGCATTTCCTCCGGCGAGTCGGTCACCCACAACTCGAACATGTATCGGTCCTTCCTGCGGGACAATCCCCGGGAAAGGGACCAGAGATTGGCGCGATTGATGCCGGCCCGCGCGAGGTAGAGCCCGGAAAAAAGCCTTGCCACCCGGCCGTTGCCGTCCCGGAATGGATGGAGCCAGGTCAGCCGGTGGTGGCTTGCCGCCATGGCGATCAGCCGCTCATCCCCGTGGTGGTTTTCAGGCGCATAGACTTCGGCGAAGCGGGCCATCAACGCCGGAAGCTGCGATGGATCGGGGCCGTGAACGAACCGTCCGTCCACGGAGACGTTGACATCCCGCATCCTCCCGGGATGGACCGGAATATCCGTGAACCCGCCTCCGGAATGGGTAAAGCGGTGATTTTCCGGCAGGCTTCCGTAAAACGCCGCGTGGAGTTCCGATAGAAAGCTGAAATCGCATATGTTTGGGGCTTTTTCAGACAGGACCGCCTCCATGGCGGTTTTTTCGCTCTCCACGTGTGCGGCGCATAACTCCTGTGCGTATTGTTTTTCCGGGTCTTCGTGGAAATGGCTGCGAAGCGCACTTTCAATATCGGGGATAGTGGTCTTGTGCCCTTCGATGAGGTTGGAGTAGTAGCTGTTGATCAGCCGCAGGTGATGCCCGAGCGCAGCGGCGGTTTCCGGCGCCACCCGCCCTTCCAGGGCGGCTGATCGGGCCGTCACCTCCTGGGCCATGTCCTTTAGCTCCCCCATGCGGCGGCCGCCGGGCAGATACGGCTGCAGGGAACTCGTTTTATTGGCCGGTTTTTTGTCCGCTTCCTTATCTTTCATAATATGAAAAATATAAGGTATTTATTTCATAAGATCAACGCATTTTCTTCTATAAAAAATTAAATTCCGGCCGGTTTAATGGCCGAATCCTATCCGAGGCTTACCCTTTCCCAGAAAGGACTGCGGGAGCGAAAAATCAGAAGCTGCCGGTTGGTGCGAACGGTAATGGAATGGGGGCGGGTCGTCACGGAAACAAGGGATTCATCGGAAGAAAACCGCTGTTCCACGAAACGCCCCCTGCGTGCGGCCACTCCGTAGATTCGTTTTTCAGTGACGATGGCTGCGACATGGTTGTCGATTGCAGCCTGCGATACGCTGTCATGGAGCGGTATGTCCTTTGTGGCCCAGGCATTTGCCAGCCCGTCGAAAAGGATGACCCGCCGGGGGGTGACAGCCATTACCAGGAAATCGGAGATCAGCATATCCGGCGGGGGATCTTCACCGGCCTCCTCGATACGAAGCGTATGGCTACGCCAGCCGGGGGTCGTCCTTGAGACGGCAAGCAGGCGCCGGTTTGTCAGAACAGCCCCCACATGCCCCTGTGCGCTTTTCCACAAAACGTTCTCCCGGAGACCGAGGCTTTCCCGATGCACATGCCGGCCATCCCGCACGGCCACGACCTCGCCGTCGGCCAGGTGAATATCAATTACATCCTCTACCGCGCCGTACCGGCCGTAGCCGTTCCAGTCTGCAAAAGCACTTGTATATCCCCCGATTCCCGATAGAAGGGCCAGGGCAAACACTATTATGTGTTGGATTTTATGCATCTTTCATATCCTGGCCGCACCCTGCCTCTCACAGCCGGCACCGGAAGACGCCCCTCTGCCTATTCCTTCCGGGAATCCGGTTCGGGAGCGAGTACCAGCGCCGTTCGGGTCGGAAGATACAACTGCAGGTAATCAGCCCCCGTGGAATAATCCTTCATCGTAAAATGCACGGTTTCCGGGTGAAGCCGGCTGTGACCGCCGAAATCCGCGTCATCCGAATCAAGAATCAGCCGGTAGCTGCCCGCCGGTGCCGGAATCGCATAATCGGTAAACGATGCAGAGGGATTGAAATTAAACGCAAACACCAGGCCTTTTCTCTCAAAGGTCAGGACGCTGTCCTGTTCGTTTAGATGAAGCAGTTGCGGTCCGGGATATGACGGTAATAAAAACCGCCCGGCAAAAAAGAGCATGGCCCGGTCGAATGCCCCAAGATACTGGTACTTCAGGTGGTCGTTGTCCGCCAGCGACCACTGCCGGCGGGCGTACTTGAAGGACCAGTTGTTATCCTCCCGGGGAAAATCGATCCATTCCGGATGCCCGAATTCGTTGCCCATAAAATTGAGATACCCGTTGCCGGCCGTTGTCAATGTAAGCAGACGGATCATCTTGTGAAGGGCAACGGCCCGGTCGATGTCCATATCCATGTCGTCCTTGTGCATATGCCAGTACATGCGCGAGCCCGCCAGCCGGAAAATAATGGTCTGATCCCCCACAAGGGCCTGGTCGTGGGATTCCGCGTAACTGATGGTTTTTTCCTCTGCCCGGCGGTTGGTCAGTTCATGCCACAGGCGCCCCAGGGGCCAGTCTTCATCCCGGTATTCCTTGATGATCCGGATCCAGAAATCCGGCACCCCCATGGCGAAGCGGTAATCGAACCCGATACCGCCCTGCCCGGCAGGCATCGCCAGGGTCGGCATGCCGCTCATGTCTTCGGCAATACTCACCGCATCCGGGCGCACCTGCCGGATGACCTTGTTGGCCAGCGCCAGATAGGCAATTGCGTCCGCATCCACGGAGTCGTCGAAGTAATCGTCGTAGGAGACAAAGGCCTTTCCGAGGCCGTGGTGCTGGTAGAGCATGCTGGTGATCCCGTCGAACCGGAACCCGTCGAACCGGAACTCGTCCATCCAGTAACGGAGATTGGAAAGAAGAAAATGGAGCACTTCGATCTTGCCGTAATCAAAAAGCCGGGATCCCCAGGAAGAATGCATTCCCCTGTCCCCTGCGTGGAAATACTGGTGCAGGGTGCCGTCGAAGCGGGAGAGTCCCTCCACCTCGTTGGCCACACCATGGGAGTGTACGATATCCATGACCACGGCGAGCCCGGCCCCGTGGGCGGCATCCACCAACGCCTTCAGATCCTCCGGGGTTCCGAAGCGTGACGACGCAGCGAAGAAATTCGACACCTGGTACCCGAACGATCCGTAGTAGGGATGTTCCTGGATAGCCATGAGCTGGAGAACATTGTAGCCGGCATCCCGGATCCGGGGGATCACATTTTCGGTAAACGCCGCGTAAGACCCGACTTTTTCCTCTTCCTGGGCCATGCCCACGTGCGCCTCGTATATCAAAAGCGGCTCCCCGGGCATGGAAAAACCGGTATGCCGCCACGTGTACGGCTTATCCGGCATCCATACCTGGGCGTTGAAAATGCCGGTCTCCGGGTCCTGGACGACCCGGGTCGCATAGGCTGGAATCCGGTCGCCGGATTTTTCCGACCAATGAACGCGAAGCCTGAAGAGATCGCCGTGGGACAGGACCTCCGGTGCAAGCCGGATTTCCCACTGACCCGTCTCCGGATCTTTTTGTAGCGCATAGGCCGGGTCTTCGGCCCATCCGCAGAAATCCCCCACCAGATAAAGGGCATCCGCGTTGGGCGCCCACTCCCGGAAAACCCACTGACCCTTTTCGAAATGCAGGCCGAAATACCGATGCGCGGAGGCGAAATCGCAGAGCATCATTTCTCCGCCGGTCAGCCGCTTTTCCGTGGCCTGAATACGCCCAATTCTATCCCGGAGAATGGATTCATAAGGCTTCAGCAGAGGATCAATTTGCAGGATTTCCCCGGCAATACCGTTGAGTTCATTGTGATTGTGCTGAGTCATTGTCTTTTAGTCCCATCTCTCGCAGCGAAAACCGTTTAGGGGCAGCCGGCCTGAAGATTGAATCAGTAGGTCGGAATCAGGGGCCGCTCCAGCATTTTTTCATACAAGTCAATATACTGACGGGCGACAACCTCATGGTTGAACCGAACAGCGCTTTCCTCCATGATCCGGGCTATCTGGACGCTCTTAATCTCCGGTGCCATCCGGTAAAACGCCATGGCCTGGTCGATGGCCCAGAAAAGCCCGTTTGCATCGAACACCTCGAACAGAAACCCGTTGCCGGCATGCTGCTCCACGTTCAGGTGCTCCACCGTATCATGGATTCCCCCCGTGTCATGAGCGACCGGTAGGGACCCGTAGCGGGGGGCGATCATCTGGGTCAGCCCGCAGGGCTCGAACAAGGAGGGCATGAGAATAAAGTCCGACGCCGCATACGCCTTGCGCGACAGGGACTCATTGAAATCATGCACGGCGACCCGCCGCTGCAGGCCATGGTAGGACACAATGGCATCGAAGTGCTGCTTAAACACCCCGCCGGCCACGAAGACGACCTGGAGCCTGTCCTTCCAGTATTTCGAAACCACCTGGAAGAGAATATCGGCCAGCAACTGGCATCCCTTCTGCACGGGATCCAGGCGGGATGGCCAGAAAAACACCGGCGCATCCGGATCCGCCAGCAAACCGAAGCGTTTCTGGAGGGTCACCTTGTTTTCCCGCTTCTTTTCGAAAAAATCATCGACCGTATAGGTTTTGTCCAGAGCCCGATCTGTGGCCGGATCGTAAGAGGGATCCGGCGCGTTGAGTATGCCCTCGGCAACCCCCGCACTGACCTTGTTGGCAAGCTCCTGGCGTAGCGGAGGCGATATGAAATCGTGTTTCCCCGAAACGATTTCCTGCAGAAACGTAGGACTGACGGTGTTGACAAAATGGGCGCCGAATACGCCGCTTACCAGGAAATCAACGGGATTGCTGTCCCGGGTTTGCTCGTAGGTGCCCGCCATATGCTCGTAATAAAGGTTCTGCCAGTATCCGGCCGCATCGATTCCCCGGTCCTCGATCACCGAAAGCAGCGCCTTCACGGTGTGAATGTTGTGAATGGTAAACAGGCACGGAATTTGAACCCGCCGTGAGTACCCCGGGATCAGCCCGGTCATCCAGTCGTTGCAATGCACCAGGTCCGGCTTGACCCGCATGATGATGTTGTTGATGATCTCCCGTTGAAAAGCCAGCGAAATTTTAAGATTTTCGGCCGGTACGTTCGAATAGACGGAATGAACATAGTAAAACGCCCGGTCTTCGGCAAGATGCAGCCGCTCCTCGGGCAGGTACTTGCGGTAGGTAGCCAGCTCCCGCTCGTAGATTTCTCCCAGCGGCCCGATATTGCTGTTGAAAATTCCCCTGTAGTCCGGAAGGGCCACGTGTACGTCAGCCCCCAGGGAGAACAGTTTGCTGATGAGCGAGGCGGAGACATCCGCCAGTCCGCCGGCCTTGGCGGAGAAATAGTTGGCAATGTTTCCCATTCCCTGGGGGAGGTAGGTCACCTCCGGCGTCACAATCAGAACCCGCGGATTATTCGTACGCTCCGGCACCATAATGTTTTTTTCCAAACCCCCTTCAGACTGTTTAGCGCCCGAACGAAAACACGGATTTTTCGTCAAAGTCAAGGACGGCGAAAATTTTAACCGCAGGAATACTTGGCGTATTTTGAGGATTAAAATTGACGGCTTCGTAAAAAGTCCAATATCTGCGTTACGCGCAATTTCTCAGAATTTCACGTACGCCAAGTACGCTGCATTCTTCGAAATTGCGCAAGCCTTGATCTTGAACTTTTTACAAAG
>SLPT01000042.1 GCA_007131845.1 Desulfobacteraceae bacterium
CGGCAGCAGGCATTGAAACACGGCACATGGGGACCGCAGTCAAACCGGAAGGGTTCATCCCGCTGTATGGAAAAAATTTCACTTTCGTCTGTTTGCACTCTCAGACACTCCGATAGAGCCGGCTTCCGAAGCCGTCAACTTTAATCCTCAAAATACGCCAAATATTCCTGCGGTTAAAATTTTCGATGTCCTTGACCTTGACGGAAAATCCTGATTTTCGTTCGGGCACTATATAGGATTTTCCAAAAATCGCAATGAAAAACACTATTTTTTCTTGCATTTCCCCGTTTGTGTGGTATAAGTTCCCGGTTATAATCGAACTGTATCATCGGCCATTTTTTCCGGAACCATGAAAGACATACGGGAGGTGTCAAATAGCCAAGCAGCGGAATACCGATAAACAGGTTAATATCAATCGGGAAATAAAAGCAAAGGAAGTAAGGGTCATTGACCCGGAAAGCAACCAGTTGGGTATTCTGCCCTTCCAGAGCGCTCTGGACAAGGCGGAAGAACTCGGGCTCGACCTGGTGGAAGTGTCACCCAGCGCAAAACCGCCGGTCTGTAAAATTATGGATTACGGCCGGTACAAGTACCAGCTGGACAAAAAGCAGCAGGAAGCCCGGAAAAAGCAGTCATCCATCCAACTAAAGGAGATCAAGCTCCGGCCGAAAACCGATACCCATGACCTTGAAATCAAACTGGGACACCTGAAAAA
Organism: Desulfobacteraceae bacterium; assembly: GCA_007131845.1. GTDB lineage: Bacteria > Desulfobacterota > Desulfobacteria > Desulfobacterales > Desulfosalsimonadaceae > B1SED10-16. The sequence continues at coordinate 716 of SLPT01000042.1, forward strand.
ATTCATCGAAAAGAAAAACAAGGTCAAGGTAACGGTCATGTTCCGGGGCCGGGAGATCACCATGACGGACCGGGGAAGAGAAGTTCTGCAGGCGGTTGCTGAAAAGGCCGGCGAATTTGCATCGATCGAGCAACATCCGAAAATGGAGGGAAGGACCATGACAATGGTCCTGGGGCCTAAGTAGTGCTTTAAGTAATACTCCCGGGTGCCGCCCACCCTTCCGGACTGCTTCTCCGGCACCCGAACGCACCCGCCGGCCGGACGATGCGTCCGCTTCATTGCGCAGCGAAACGGAAAGTCGAAAAAATCGCAGCGACAATATTGATGCACTCGTAAAAAGTCGCGATCTGACGGCTTTGTAAAAAGTCCAAGATCAAGGTTTGCGCAATTTCGAAGAATGCAGCGTACTTGGCGTACGTGACATTCCGAAGGATTACACGCAGGCGCAGACATTGGACTTTTTTCGAAGCCGTCATTTTTTATTTGACGTTTGAAAAACAATGGTGCAAGTTTATATGTTTTACAACAGCACCCGAATGAAAATACGGGTTTTGTTCATGTACCGGACTATCTTCTTTGAAGGAGTATACGATGCCGAAAATCAAAACAAACCGAGCTGCTGCCAAGCGCTTCAAGCGCACCGGCACCGGTAAATTCATTTTTTCCAAGTCCCATGCAAGCCATATCCTGACCAAGAAAACGCGTAAAAGAAAACGTTCGCTGCGGAAAAAGCAGGTTATCTCTTCAAGCGATATGCGCCAGGTCCGGCTGATGCTGCCAAACGGATAGCGGGACAGATTCAGATTGATTGCCGCGGGCATGCCGTGCACAAACCCGACCGGGATCATACGGAGTTAAAGTCATAATAAAATAAACAGGCTATACAGGAGCACATACCATGCGTGTCAAAAGAGGATTCAAGGCGAGGCATCGCCGGAAAAAGGTACTGAAGCTGGCACGGGGATATTCCGGCGGCCGGAGCAAACTCTACCGCACGGCTGCAGATTCCGTGGACAAGGCGCTGATGTATGCATACCGGGACCGCAAGGTTAAAAAACGCGAATTCCGGAGGCTCTGGATCATTCGCATCAACGCGGCTTCCAGAATGAACGACCTTTCCTACAGCAAGCTCATCAGCGGCATGAAGAAAGCCGGGATCGAACTGGACCGCAAGGTACTTGCAGAACTGGCGGTTTCCGACCCGTATGCATTTTCCAAAATCGCTGCCGCGGCCTCCGAAAACAACTGATATAGTGGCTGATAGAAAACCGTCCTTTTCGCCAAACCCTGCGTCCGGCTTAAATTTTACCCGTTTTCGGAAAAGGCCGCATCGTTTGACGGCTTCGTAAAAGTCCAATATCTGCGTTACGCGCAATTTCTCAGAATTTCACGTACGACAAGTACGCTGCATTCTTCGAAATTGCGCAAGCCTTGAGCTTGGACTTTTTATAAAGCCGTCAGGCCGCGACTTTTTACGAGTGCATCATCGTTTGATGCGCTCGTAAAAATGACAAGCCTTCCGGGACGAATCCGTGTGCGGGCCGAGGCATTCGGACGCTACCTTCAGCAATCGGATACATTGTCAAAGTGGAAAAATCAATCGAACAGATCAAAACCGAGGCGCTGTCGGAAATCCAAAACGCAGCGGATATCGAGCAGGTCAGGACGATTTCCGTCCGCTACATCGGGCGCAAAGGTCTTGTGACCCAGTATTTGCGGGATATTCCAAAGCTTCCTGCAAAGCAGCGCCCCGAAGCGGGTAAAAAGGCCAACCAGGCGAAAAATGCTATCGAGGCGGCCGTGGAGGATGCCATTGGCCAACTGTCCAGGCAAAAGGGACCGTCCGACGCCGTGGACGTCTCTCTTCCCGGCCGGCCGGTGCCTGGCGGCACCATCCACCCGGTCACAAGGATCACGCGCGAGATCTGCTCCATTTTCGAAAGAATGGGCTTTGACATCGCGGAAGGCCCCGAGGTGGAGACCGACTACTATAACTTCGAAGCGCTGAACATCCCGAAAAACCACCCGGCCCGGGACATGCAGGATACGTTCTACGTTTCGGACAACATCGTCCTTCGCACCCACACGTCGCCCATTCAGATCCGTTATATGGATGCCTGCAAGCCGCCGGTCCGGATTGTGGCCCCGGGAAAAGTATACCGGTGTGATTCCGATTTGACCCATACACCCATGTTCCACCAGGTGGAGGGACTGCTGGTGGACGAAAAGTCGTCGTTTGCGGATCTCAAAGGACTTCTTACCCTGTTTGCCCGCCAGATGTTCGATACGGACACGGCCCTTCGGTTCCGGCCCAGTTTTTTCCCCTTCACGGAGCCGAGCGCGGAGGTGGATATCCGATGCGTTATCTGCAAGGGAGAAGGCTGCAAGGTATGCTCCCAAACCGGCTGGCTGGAGGTGCTTGGATGCGGCATGGTTCACCCGGCGGTCTTTGAAAATGTCGGCTACGATACGGAAAAATACAAGGGATTTGCCTTTGGCATGGGTGTAGAGCGCATTGCCATGCTTAAATACGGCATCAACGATCTCCGGATGTTCTTCGAAAGTGACATCAGGTTCCTGAGGCAGTTTTAATATGAAAATCAGCCTTGACTGGCTCAGCCAGTATGTGGATATTGATACGGAGCCGGCCCGGCTGGCGGATATGCTGACCATGTCCGGATTTGAAGTCGAGGCCGTGTTTGACCCCTGGGCGCACCTGGCCGGCGTGGTATGCGGAAAAATTATAGAGATCCGGGAGCATCCCGATTCGGACCGCCTGAAATGCTGCAAGGTGGATACGGGAGATGCGGTTCTTTCCATCGTCTGCGGCGCACCCAACGTCGCTTCCGATATGAACGCGGCCTGTGCAGGATCTGGTAGCGTCCTGCCGTCCGGGGAGGAAGTCACCGCTGGAACCATCCGGGGGCAGCGATCCGAAGGGATGCTCTGCAGTGCATCGGAACTCGGGATCGGCACGGATGCATCCATCATACTATCACTGGATAATGACGTCCGCCCCGGAACGCCTCTTGCGGAAGCCCTGGGCCTGTCCGATACGGTCTTCGAGATCGGTCTCACCCCGAACCGCCCGGACTGCCTCAGCTTCATGGGCATTGCCCGGGAAGTCGCCGCCCTGACGGGGCGAACGCTCAGGCGCCCCGGTAGCGAACTGGCACAAAGCGCTCCGGACATCCGGGATAAGACGTCCGTGGAGATCCAAAATCCCGATATGTGCCCCCGGTATTCCGCCCGGCTTCTCTCCGGCGTTACCGTGGGCCGGTCCCCGCAGTGGCTTGAACAAAGGCTGCTTTCCGTCGGGCTCAAACCCATCAACAGCATTGTCGATATCACCAACTATGTTATGATGGAAACCGGCCAGCCGTTGCATGCATTCGATTTCGACCGCCTGGCCCAAAACCGGATCGTGGTCCGGACCCGGATTTCTGAAGCCGAAAAAACCTTTGTAACACTCGACGGCAAAGAACGCGCCATCGAAGACGACATGCTGATGATCTGCGACGGCAAAGCACCCGTGGCGGTGGCAGGTGTCATGGGCGGAGAAAACTCGGAAATCACCCAAACCACCACGAATGTCCTGATCGAAAGCGCGCATTTCGACCCGGTTTCCATACGGAAAACCGCCAAGAGACTGGGGCTGTCAACCGATGCATCCCACCGGTTCGAGCGCGGGGTGGACCCGGAGGGTACCGTGTACGCCATGGACCGTGCAGCGGCCCTGATGGCGGAAATCGCCGGCGGAGAAATCCACGCCGGGGTCATCGACGAGTATCCCCGCCCCGCAGCCATTGAACCGATCCGGCTGTCCGCGGAAAAAACCAACCGGCACCTCGGAACCAGCCTTGATCCATCAGAAATCGGACGACTGCTTCGCGCCATCGGATTTGAAGTGAGCCCCGGTGAATCCAATACCCCCGGTGAATCCGACACCATGGATGTGCTCGCCCCGTCCTTCCGGATGGATGTCACCCGCCCCGAGGACCTCATGGAGGAGGTGGCCCGGCTTTCCGGATACGACAACATCGCCGTGACATACCCTGCAATCCCGGCCCGTACCCTTCCGCCGCTTCGAAGCCATACGCTCAAGGAGCAGCTCCGTGACCGAATGGCCGGACTGGGCTTCAACGAGGCCATCCACTACAGCTTCACCGGAAAAAACGCCCGAATCCTGGAGTTTCCGGAAGGCGACCCGCGGCACGCGGAACTGCCCATACTCAACCCCCTGTCCGAAACCCAGTCGGTCATGCGCACGACCCTGATCGGATCGTTGCTGGAAGCCTGCCAGAAAAACCTGTTCCGGCAGGTTAAAGACCTGAAGCTTTTTGAGCTGGGCAAGGCGTTCTACAGCCGGGGAACCGAAGCGCTCCCCGAAGAGCAGGGCCTTTTGGCCGCCGTCTGGACCGGAGCAAGACGGCCCGTCTCATGGCACGAAAAAAGATCATCAAGTGATTTTTACGACATCAAGGGCATTCTGGAATCCCTTTTTTCGGATCTTCGCGTCGGGCCGGTCACCTGGCGTGCGACGCCGGCGGACCGGTGCGCTTTCACCCGACCCGGGCAGAGCGCGACCATCCACGCGGCGGATGTGGCGCTGGGCGTTGTGGGGGAAATCAAGGAATCGATCCGGAAACAATATGATATCGGGCAGAAAGTGTTTGCCTTTGAAATCGTTACCGACCGCCTTTTCGAGCTTGTGCCGGAGAGCTTTTCCTTTACTCCCGTTCCGCGTTTTCCCGCCACGAGCCGGGACATGACGCTGATCATCGACGAAACCGTGCCCGCCGGGGATATCCTTCAGAAGATCAGGGAAATGAACGTGGATATTATCGAGGACATCCTCGTTTTCGACGTATATAGCGGGAGCCCGATAGAAGCCGGCAAAAAAAGCGTTTCCACCCGGATCATTTACCGCTCCCACGACAAGACCCTGGAAGAGGAACCGGTCAGCGCGCTCCACCAGGAAATCACGGAAAAACTCATCGCCGAATTCGGTGCGGACCTTCCGGGATAGGGCCGGGCGCAGAAAATGGCGGAAAGGACGGTCTTGGCGCACGTGAAATTCTGAAAAATCGCGCGTAACGCAGAGATTGGACTTTTACGAAGCCGTCACTAATTAGCTCTTGAAGCGGCCGCCCCTCTTCTGGTAAACGTTTTATATGAATCCCTACTCCGAGACCGACACGGCCGTACCGGTCACGGCCATACCGGACAAGCTTTACTTCAGGATCGGTGAGGTTTCGGCCATCACCGGCCTGGCCGGCTACGTACTGCGGTTCTGGGAATCGGAGTTCAACTCCATCCGCCCCGTCCGAAGCGAATCCGGGCAGCGGCTCTACCGCAAAAAAGACATCGATGAAATTCTGAAAATCAAGCACCTGCTCTACGATCGGAAATTTACCATCCAGGGCGCAAGAAACCGCCTGAAAAACCGGGGCGGGACAACGCCTGCACCCTCTTCCCGCCCGGATGTCATCGATGAAATCCGCAGGGAGCTTATCACCATCCGAAGCCTGCTCGAATAAGCCGCAGCACGGGTATCCGGGGTTTTCTGCGGTGTTTCCAAAAGCCTTCCCCACTGCTCTCACAAAAACATAATAACCGGTATATATTTTTAATATTGACAAATTGATTTTTGTTGCCTAATTTATTGGCCGACCCATAGTGAGCGGGCATAGCTCAGTTGGTAGAGTACAAGCTTCCCAAGCTTGGTGTCGCGAGTTCGAATCTCGTTGCCCGCTCCACTATA